>CAYTGY010000020.1:0-22577 GCA_964437265.1 uncultured Spirochaetaceae bacterium
AAGGTACTGGAGACCACCGCGTTCATAAAGGGTCCGGCGGTTGCGGAGTTGGAGCAAGAGCTTGCCGCCTATGCGGGTGTCAAACACGCAATTGGCTGCAGCAGTGGAACCGACGCGTTGACCCTTGGCATGATGGCGTTGGACGTGAAAGCTGGCGATGAGGTGATTCTGCCTGACTTCACGTTTATTGCCACCGCAGAGACCGTGGCGCTTCTTGGCGCCACCCCGGTCTTTGTGGATATCCGCCCGGATACCTACAACGTGGACCCGCAGGCTGTTCGTGCGGCAATCACGGAGAAGACGGTAGGCGTCATTCCCGTATCGCTGTACGGGCAAGTGGCGGAGATGGATGAGATCAACGCCATCGCCGCAGAGCATGGCTTGTGGGTCATGGAAGACGGCGCTCAGTCGTTCGGCGCAACGTACAAAGGCAAGCGCTCCTGTTCGGTGAGCCGGGTAGCCACCACCTCGTTCTTCCCGGCCAAGCCGTTGGGTGCGTACGGGGACGCCGGTGCGGTGTTCACGGATGATGATGAGCTCGCTGCGCGATTGCGGATGATTCTCAATCACGGCCAGCGAAAGCGCTACGACCACGCTGTCATCGGTCTGAACGCGCGCCTGGACACGCTTCAGGCGGCCATTCTCAAGGTGAAGTTGGCTCACTTTGACCAGGAGTTGCGAGAACGCCAGCGGGTGGCGGACGCGTACACGGTCGCGCTGTCCGGTCACCTCACCACGCCGGTGGTGCTCGAGCACAATACCTCGGTCTGGGCCCAATACACGGTCCGGGTTCCCAACCGCGAGTCTGTCCGCGAAGCACTGAAGAACCAGGGGATACCCACGGCAGTTCACTACCCCATCCCGCTTCATAAGCAGGATGCGTTTGCTGCCCACCGGCAGGCCAGTGTTCCGGTGCCGCATACGGAGAAGGCAGCGGCGGAAGTCATGTCGCTTCCCATGCACCCGTTCCTGACGGAGAGTGAGATTGGTCAGATCACGGACGCGCTCAAGGCGGCCGTCAATGGCTGAGTTCTTTGTGCATGAGTCCTCCTATGTGGATGACGGGGCAACCGTGGGGTCCGGTACCAAGGTCTGGCACTTCAGTCATGTGATGTCCGGAGCCAAGATCGGCGAGCACTGTGTCCTTGGTCAGAATGTGAACGTGGGTGGTAAGGCGGTCATTGGCAACGGGGTGAAGATCCAGAACAACGTCTCCGTCTATGACCAGGTGATCATTGAAGACGACGTCTTCTTGGGCCCTAGTTGCGTGCTGACCAATGTGGTCAATCCGCGTTCGTTTGTGGAGCGCAAGCACGAGTACAAGCAGACGGTCATAGGAACAGGCGCCACCATTGGCGCAAACGCCACCATCGTGTGTGGCGTGAGGCTGGGCAAGTATTGCTTTGTGGGAGCTGGGTCGGTGGTGACGCGGGACGTGCCGGACTACGCGATGGTCTACGGCAATCCCGCCAAGCGGCGGGGCTGGGTCAGCAAGGCCGGGGTCAAGCTGGGCGAAGACCTGGTGTGTCCAGAGACGGGTCAGGAATACCAGGAAATTGACGGGGTGCTCACGCCGAAATAGGGGGTAGCACGAATGATCAGGTCACTCGTCGTTCGGAACTTCACTGTCTTCAAGGAAGCGGGGTTCGATTTTGGAGCGGGAATCAACGTCCTGCTTGGCGAAAACGGCCTTGGCAAGACGCACGTCCTGAAGCTTCCGTACTCCGTGCTGAAGCCAAGCTACGATGAGTTTCGCAAAGGGACCGATGCCGTACCTACGAAGACCGCTCTTCAGGGAGCAATTGCAGAGAAACTGACCGCCGTCTTCCGACCGGACTCCCTCGGAAGGCTCTCCAAGCGAAAGCAGGGGCGCGAACGAACGGAGGTCTCGGTCAGCTGCGATAATCAAGACTTTGATCTCTCGTTCTCGTTTGCCGCCAACAGCAAGAGTGAGGTGGACATCGCCACGGTACCGGCCAGGTGGTTTGACGAGCCACTGGTTTACATTCCCACGCGCGAGCTCCTCACGGTTTTTCCAGGGTTCATCTCTCTGTACGAGAACTACCATCTGGAGTTTGAAGAATCGTGGCGGGACACCTGTGTGTATCTGGGCGGGCCGGTTGCTCGTGGCCCTCGTGAGGCTGCATTTGCCACACTACTCAATCCAATAGAGAACGCAATCGGAGGCAAGGTGGTCCTTGATCCTGCCGGGAGGTTCTACGTTTCGATTCCCGGAAGCGGAAACATGGAAGTGCCGCTGGTGGCGGAGGGTGAGCGAAAACTGGCAATGCTTGCACGACTGATAGCGACCGGGGCTCTGACCGCCGGCGGCTCGCTCTTCTGGGATGAACCCGAAGCAAATCTCAATCCACGCCTGGTGCGGGTTCTAGCCCGGTCAATCGTTGATCTGTCCAACTCAGGAGTCCAGGTCTTTCTTGCAACGCACAGCCTGTTTCTCATGCGGGAACTGGAGCTTCTCTTGCAGAATCCACCGTATCAAGAACTGGACAGCCGTATGTTTGGACTCCGTCGCTCGGGTGACGACGTTGTGGTCGAAACCGGTCGCTGCTTTGACGACATTGACACAATTGCCTCGCTGGAAGAGGATCTTGCCCAATCCGACCGTTTCATGGACGCAAACCAATGAACGTCGACGGCGTCGATCTGGTTTTTCCCGAAGACTGGACCGTTGAACGGTACGATGAGTGGCCGTATGTCCGGAATCAATTCAACGGCGTTGCCGGCGGGTGCAAGGCGGTTGACCTGATCGCGAAAGATGGCGAAAACAATCTGTGGTTCATTGAGGTCAAGGATTACCGCGTTCACCCGCGAACCAAGGTGATCGATCTTGCGGACGAAGTCGCAACCAAGGTTCGTGACAGCATGGCGGGGCTGATGGGTGCCGCCGGACAGACCGACAAAGCGTTGAAAGAGAGAGCTTCTCCGCTGCTGAGATTCAAGCGTATCCGCGTGGCCCTACATCTCGAACAACCGAAGAAGCACTCGAAGCTGTTCCCACGGGTGGTTGACCCAGCCTCCATACAGCAGAAACTTAAGTCGCGGATCAAGCCGATTGATCCCCACCCCATGATTACCCCCAACCGCGCGCCGCGGACCGGTGCAGGCTGGATAGCAAATTGATTGGAGCATAGTGTGAGCAAGAAGCTCTTTGATGAAGTAATGAACAAGATCCAGACCAACACTGAGGTAGTGGGGGTACTGGGTTTGGGCTACGTAGGCTTGCCGCTTGCCGTAACGTTTGCGAAGGCGGGCGTGCACGTGCTCGGATTCGAAAAGAGTCAGCAGAAGCTCGCGAATCTGGAAGCAAAGACGAACTACATCGCAGATGTCGTGGATGAAGACCTGCATGCGGTGATTGACGGGAAGTTTTTCTCCGCAACGTCTGATTTCGCGCGGATCAACGAGTGTGACGCTCTTTTCATCTGTGTTCCCACGCCGCTGGATAAGTTCAAGAAGCCGGACATGAGCTACATAGAGGGCTCGTGTGTGGATATTGGTCGCAACATGAAGCAGGGGACGCTCGTCTCTCTTGAGAGCACGACGTATCCCACCACCACGGAGCACGTGATGCTTCCCATCCTGGAGCGTGAGTCTGGGATGACCGCCGGTGATGACTTCTGGTTGTGCTACTCTCCGGAACGGGTAGATCCCGGCAACAAGCAGTTCAAGACGGACAACACCCCAAAGGTGGTGGGCGGCATGGGCGAGGAGGCTCAGGCCATTGCCATGGCAATCTACGGCAAGGCGATCTCACAGCTTCATGCGGTGAGTTCTCCGCGGATTGCGGAGATGGTAAAGATCCTGGAAAACACGTACCGGCTCATCAACATCTCCATGATCAATGAGATGTCGCTGCTCTGCGGCAAGATGGACATTGATATCTGGGAGGTCATTGAGGCGGCAAAGACGAAGCCGTATGGGTTCCAGGCGTTCTATCCGGGTCCGGGGATTGGCGGGCACTGTATTCCGCTTGATCCGTTCTATCTGGAGTATATTGCCAAGAACTACGCGTTTGACCTGACCATGATTCACACGGCGGGGCATATTGATACGCTGATGCCGCATCGGATGACCATCAAGATCACATCTGCCCTGAACCGCCACAAGAAGGCGGTGAACGGGGCAAAGATTCTGTTCTTGGGAGTAGCGTATAAGCCGGACATCGATGATGCCCGGGAGAGCCCGGCGTTGAAGATCATGGATGAGGTTGCGAAGAAGGGTGGCGATGTGTGTTACCATGATGGACACGTTGCGTCAGTTCAGACGCCGGACGGATCAGAGTACAAGAATCTGCCCGATGCCCTGCGTCGGTTGGACGCCTTCGATTGCGTCGTCCTAACGACCAGACATAGCGGGATCGATTACGACGCCGTGGTGAACAAGAGTCAGCTAGTTGTTGACCTCGTGAATTGCGTGTTGCCGACCGAGAAGGTGTACAAGCTTTAGGGCATAGCAATGTGTATCTACAGCATCTCACAGTCAAACTGCCGCGCTCAACCCGCTCGCCATGATCAAACTGACGCAATCGGGTGATTCTCGTCGCTCCAAGGGGCAAACGCTTCTTGATCGGTTCAGAAACAAGGGCTCTTTCTTAGCCCAACTTGCGGCGTTGACCAGCGGGACTGTCATCGCTCAGGCGATAGCTGTTCTGGTTTCGCCGGTAGTAACACGGCTCTATCTCCCTGAAGAGATGGGGCTCGCAGCCAGCGTTATGGCTATCGTGAACGTTCTTGGCGTAGTGGCGGCGGGTCGCTATGACATGGCTGTCGTTCTGCCAGACTCTGAGGATGACGCCCTCACCATCGGTGCCGTAGGCGTCATCATTGCGGCGGTATTGGGGGCCATTTGCTTCCTGTTCTTCGGAACGGTTGGTCCGCATGTCGCCGGCCTTATTGGGCTTGGTAGTGTTCCGCGCGTTTGGCTTCTACTCGTTGGCCCCATCCTGTTCCTCGTTGGGCTCGAGTTGGTTACGACACGCTACAACATCCGCCTGAACCACTTCAGGTCTCTTGCTGCAACGCAGGTTGTACAGCAGGCATCCACAGGGGCGACCAAAGTTGTCGCAGGTCTCTTCGGGGTCGGCGTAGGTGGACTCTTTGCCGGCAACATGCTCGGTCACGTTGTGCGAAGCGGCGGCCTTCTTCTGTCCGCGCGCAAATCTGTTCGCAGGGTTGCCACGTGCTTCTCGCTGGAGCGTGCATGGTCTCTCGCGCGGAGGTACAAGCGATTCCCACTTATCGATAGCTGGTCAGGGTTTCTGAACAGGGCCTCTACTCAGTTGCCCGTGCTTCTGTTTGCTTCTGTGTTCTCTCCCGCCGTCGCGGGATTCTATGCACTCAGCCACCGAGTTATGCTTCTGCCAATGTCACTTCTCGGCGGGAGTGTGGCGCAGATTTTCCTCGATCGTGCGGCAAAGGCAAGAGGTACTCCTGCAGAACTTGGTCGGCTCTCTCTTGGCATCTACGCACGCCTACTCCTATTCGGGGCCATAGCGTTGTCAGTTGTCACCTTCTACGGAGACCATTTGTTCGGTTTTGTTTTTGGTCCCAACTGGGATCAGGCGGGTCTGTACTCGAGATGGATGTCGCTGTGGATGGTTGCGCAGTTCTCAATGTCACCGCTTGGTGTTCTGTTTTCCGTGTTGGAGAAGCATCGCCAGGGTCTGATCTGGAATATCGTGCTGGTGGTAGTGCGAATCGGGACGATTGTGCTGGGGTCACTGCTAACCAATAGCGACACGACTGTCATCGCCGTGTACGCGCTGACCGGTGTAGTCGCGTATTTTCTCCTGGCGATTCACGTCCTGCACATGGCCGGCGTAAGGGTGTCTCGATCTGCGTTGACGATCCTGTCCATAGTTGGACCCGTCTTCGCGGCGCAAGGGCTGCTATCGTTGGTTCTCCGACCCATTTTGGGAGGCTGAGCGCCGCGGTCTGATCGCGGCTTCGGCGTCAGGAGGGTCGCACTCTCGCCATAGTCGCGTCGCAGACACGCCCTTGTTCAATCCCAGACTATTGGTTTGGCCTACACAAGCCGTCGTTTCTAAACGAGCCCGAGTCGGCGCGCCACAAGCACGCACCACTGCTGCGAAACACGCCACATTCGCAAATCAGAGTTCATGAAGTCGTCGCGAATGACGAGATCACAGTGGCGATTCCCCTGGTTATGACCGCGTCATTGCACGCGACCCGACATCGACAAGGTGCTCCGCAGCGGCCCGCGACACGAGTATGGTGCTCTGCACGACCGGTCATCTACTAAAGTCCGGAGGCGATATGAAATTGTCAAGCGCAGCTTCGTTAGTAAACCGACTGCTGCGGAGACGGCCCGAATCTCCAAACGTCGCGTTCGCTGAATCATTCAACCCCCCACTGAAGTTCATTGGAGGGCAGTGGCACACGAACGAGCGGATCATAGAGGTTCCTTTCGTCCACAACGTCCTTCAACTGCCCGGTGACGGCCGACGCGTGATGGAATTCGGCTGCACTCGTAGCGTTCTCGCTATCGAGCTCCTTTCGTGGGGCTATGATGTCACAGGTGTCGATCTGCGGGATTATGAGCTTACGCACCCGAGGTTTGAGTTCTGGAAGGGAGATATCCTTAACCGACAACCAGCACCGCTATTCGACGCAATCACTACTGTATCGGTGCTTGAGCATGTCGGACTAGGGGCCTACACGGATCAAGAAACTGGTGGATCGATCCAGGACGTGCTTGCTTGCCTTCGCGGGTACCTGAAGCCTCAAGGTATATTGATAGCCACCGTCCCGATAGGGAAACCGCACACGGACCGATTCCTCCATTCTTTCTCGCCGACCGAAATTGATTCTGCGTTCCGTACAGCGGGCTTGATCCAAGAGAGAGCGGCCTTTTTTCGCAAGACTGAACCTTTAGTGTGGAAAGGTGTACGACCGGCGGAGATTGCGGAGGTCTCGAACGCAGCTACTGACCGACCGCCGACCGGAGTCAACGGCGTCGGCTGTTTCGTTCTTCGATCTGAATGACTTCTGTGTCCACCGGACTCTGCCATACCCATGTATCTCCCATTGCGCCGACAGCGTCGCAGCTGGCAAGACGCTGTATGGGTGACCGCATAGCATGCCCAGAACGTTTCCCAAAACGCCACAAATGAACCGAGTTGCCATAGTTCAGAACAGAATTATCTGGGGAGGGCGATTGGACCTAATCGCCCATCTCGCACTGATGCTCAACGCCCGTGGCATAGTGCCCGACGTTGTGACGTTCGAGGCTCCCCACAACCTGACTCCCGAGGGGGTCAATGCCGCATATGGCGTTGACGCGAAGTTCCGGGTGCGGCTACTTCATGGATGGAAAAAACGGCTCCCGGGCGAACTTCACATATGGGGCTTCAACAACCAGCTCCGAATGATCCGCAATGATTACCATCTCTTCATCAACCTGAGCAACACCGACGCGTTCTCGCCAAACCACCCAACCATTCTCTATGTTCAGTACCCGAGGAAGGCCAGGGCGCTCAGCCGGTACACAAACATCCATGCTATGCATCCGAAGGCGAAGCCTAAGGTGGGACGCGCTGCTCTCCTTGATCTGCTGGTCCGACTTGTTTACTCGTTGAGGAGAGCCCCCAATGGTGCTACGCAAGTAGTCTGTAATTCCGAGTTCACCCGCCGCCGATTCGGTCGGGTTTACCCGTACTACGCCCGTCATCATAGCATACGCGTCATCTATCCGACCTATGTCGATACGGGACACCCGATCCCCCCCCTCTCACGGAAGTCGAACAGTGTGATCCACATTGGACGGTTTTCCGAGTCGAAGTCGCAGAGGGAGTTGGTCGTTCTGGCCTCCTCCGTGCCATCTGTTGAGTTCTTCTTAGTAGGGTTTGCTCGACACGGCGACCGCTACCTGGCCAAGTGCAGAGAGGCCCGCTCGCAATCCGGTGCCCAAAACGTCCGGTTGTTCGTCAATGCGACGGCTGCGGACAGGCAAAGACTGCTTGACCAGAGCAAAGTCTATCTTCACAGCACGCGCAACGAGCCATTCGGCCTGGGGGTGTTGCACGGGATCGTACTTGGTGGCTGTATTCCTCTTGTTCCCAACTCTGGTGGTCAACGAGAGATTGTCCCAATCGAGGCGCTTCGATATGAGAGTCTGTCAGAACTGCCAACGAAGTTATCGGCTTTGCTCACTGACCCAACCAGGCAAGCGAGGTATAGATCGGAGCTGTTGGCCAAAGCAAAGGTGTTCGAGTTCAGTGCGTTTTGCGACAACTGGAACAGCTTGTTGGAGACCCGATGAAGGTGTTTCGCGCCGCACGGGCGCTTCTTGAACATAACAGCGCCTTTTTTCGCAACCGTCGCCGGGCGAAAAACTGTGCGCCCAGACCTGTGGATTACCGAACAATTGTGACCACCATGCGAACGGACTACGATCCCGTGTTCTGTTTGTCGCCTGGACGGTCTGGAACGGCGTATCTATCGGAAGCACTGACATTCGTTGAAGGCGTTGATGTCTACCACGCTCCTGATCCTCAGATGATTCATTATTCGAGATTTGCGTTCGAGAACCAGTCTCGCCATGATTTGCTGGATCACGTTTTTCTGGCCGGGCGCTTGGAGTTGGTCCAAGCGAGCTACGTATGTCGTCGGACCTACGTGGAGACGAACAATCGCATCACATTTTTCGCTCCGTCCATTCTTCGTCTCTTCCCACGCGCACGGTTTGTTCAACTCACGCGGCACCCCGCGGCGTTTGTGAGAAGCGGCGTCGTGCGCGGCTGGTATGACGGGAGTACGGCTCACGACGCGGGTCGCTTAGTTCCCGCACATGTAGACCAGTGGGATGAATGGAGCCGAGTGCGACAGGTCGCGTGGCTCTGGAACACAACACATGAGTTCATAGAAGAGTTCCTGCAGTTCGTGCCGAGCGATCAGAAACTGACGGTTCGAGCGGAAGACATGTTCGGGAACGTTCCCCAACTTGATACGATAGACAAGTTCATCTGCCAGCGGACACCAAGACATAGCACGAAGTATCTGAAGATGGTTGGGAAGAAGGTCAACCGGCAGGACGTGACAGGTTTCCCTCCCTACTCCCAATGGTCTACAGCACAACGAGATGACCTATCCCTTGAGGTTGATGCGGCGTTGGCGCACAAGCTCGGGTATTCGCTCTGATGGACAATACGTACGGCATGGCTCATGGGCGAGTTCGTACGACGGCTTGTGCCAGACTGCAGATAGGAGAAATCAGCTGCTCTTTCGAGTGAAATGCCCCGATGTCTGCCGGTCGGAGGTGGACTACGTTGTTACGACAGTTTTCACTGACTGGTTTGGCATCGAGTTCGAGTTCTGCCCTACAGACCAGCATTCACTGACAATCGAATGCCAGCAGAAGGTGCTCTCATTTTCTCTCGACTTTTTCGTTCGGGCTGGGACCGACTGGCTCGGTGCAGAGACCCTGCCAAAGGTCCCGCTAAAGCGGATCAGTCTAGATGACATCCCGCAACCGCGTGCCGGGGTACATGACGCCCATGGTGGTTCGGTTCCCATTCTATTCGGCGAACCCTGGGTCAACACTACCGCCAACCGCATCCACTGCGGATTGGACTTGTTTGGCTCGGTCTTCTTCTTGCTAAGCCGCTACGAAGAGATCGTCGTTCGGTCGCAGGACCCGCATGGCCGTTTTCCTTCATCGAGTTCCATACTTGTCCAGGCCGGTATACTGGACAGACCGATTGCCACCGAGTACGCCGAACTTCTCTGGCGGCTGATGGTCTGCCTATGGCCGCACACCGAGCGTCGGCAGCGTACGTTCAAGACCAAGCCGACGCACGACGTGGACAGACCTTTTCTTGATCTGTCGTTATCAATGGTTGAGGCGCTCAGACGCGCAACACGACAGGTCGTCACGACCCGGGGATTCGCCGTTCCTGCCCGCAGCCTCGTGCGATGGGCTTCGGTGCGCTTGGGCGCACACGATAATGACCCGAACAACACATTCGACTTCATCATGGACGCGAGCGAACGGCTAGGACTGGCAAGTTCATTCTATTTCGCTGCAACTGAGTCTCCCGGACCGTTTGACCCGAAGTACTCTGTGCACGATCCTGCGATCAAGCGTCTGATGCTTCGCATGTTGTCCCGCGGACACGAGATCGGGATTCACCCAACCTACGACACCCTCATGGATCTGACATTGCTCCGGCTTGAGGCTGATCGGCTCCGGTCTATCCTGAAGGCGACTCGACAGTCTCCCGATTCAATTGGTGGGAGGCAACACTACCTTCGGTGGCGGGCCCCCGAGACCTGGAGAGACTGGGAGGCAGCGGGTCTCCGATACGACTCAAGTGTGATGTTTCCCGATCGGATAGGTTTCCGCACGGGCTCCTGCCATGAGTTTCCGGTATACGATGCACAGCGACGTCAGCCCCTTCATCTCAGAGAACGCCCGCTGATCGCGATGGAAGTCTCCGTGCTTTCCCCCGTGTACATGGGTATTGCTGACCACGACCAAGCTTTCGCGACGCTATCGGCGCTGAAAGATACATGCCGACGCTACGCCGGCGATTTCACCCTTCTGTGGCACAACAACCATCTCGTCTCAAGCCCAGACAGAGAGCTATACCTTGCCGTCCTTGAGGCTTAACCCGGAAACTGTATGCAAAAGGATCGCATGCGGGCGCTAGTGATCTCCCTTTCCGACCTCACCCGCGACGCGCGAGTGAGGCGGCAAATCGTTGTCCTTTCCGAGAGATTCGACGTCACCACCCTCAGTCTGACCCCGGCGAACGATCTCACTATCGACGCCGTAACGATTCGCAACAGATCGCTATCGCTCGGACAGAAGATCAAACGCCACCTGTGGTTCAACCTGGTGCGCCGTCAATACGATCGATGGTACTGGCTTGGACTGGACGCCTCTGGCGCGATTCAGGCGCTTGGTTCAAGACACTTCGATCTCGTTGTTGCCAATGACATCGACTCGTTGCCACTCGCCCGTGCGATCGCCGCGCTGCCGTCCTCCATCATCGTTGACGCACACGAGTTCTCTCCCAGGCAGTTCGAGCACAGCTGGAAGTGGCGTCTCCTCAACCGGCCCGTCTACGACTGGATCTGTCGTAGTCTGACCGAAGGCCTGGCGGGAATGCTTACGGTCTCTCGCGGAATCGCTGACGAGTACGAGCGCGTCTACGGCGTAGCTGCGGAGGTCATGCGTAGCGCGCCGACGTTCGCCAGTCTTCGTCCATCGCCGACATCGGAAGACACGATCCGTTTGGTTCATCATGGCGGTGCCACGCCTCCTCGACGCATCGAATTGATGATCGAGGCGATGGACTACGTGGACAGCCGATTCACACTGACACTGATCCTGGTGCCAACGGGTCACGACGACTATCTTCGCCGTCTCGAATCAATGGCCGAGCAGAGGGAGAACGTTCGAGTGCTGCCGCCTGTCCCGCCTGATGAGCTGGTTGCATTCTCCAACCAATTCGACGTTGGGTTGACCTTCTTTCCGCCGACGACCTTCAACCTTCGACATGTGCTTCCGAACAAGTTCTTCGAGTACATCCAGAGCAGACTGGCCGTCCTGACAGGACCGTCTCCCGAAATACAGGCTCTGGTAGAGCAGTACGGACTCGGCAGAATCGCAGCCTCATTCTCCGCGAAAGACCTGGCGGCAGAAATCAACCGACTCGACACAAAATCAGTTCAGGAGTACAAACGAGCGGCAGACACCGCAGCCGGTGAGCTCTGTCTGCAGCAGGAGGCGAAGGTCCTGTTGCGTATGGCAGATCGCGCGAGTGTGCCGGTCAAGAACTAGCCAAGCGATGCCCCGCAAACGAATTCTCCCGAGAGCCACGCTTCTCCTGCCTCTGTTGTGCCTGTTGTTCTCGTGCGATGCTCCGTTCCGAAGTATCTGCGGAGATTGCAGCGTCGCCGTCTACGAGAGAGAGCGGGAGGCACATCTTGCCGTTCTGCACGCCAACTCGTACGACGGGCCCATCAAGATCATCCCGGAGGAAGTGAGAGACTACACCGGCGTAGGCGACGCGATAGCCTTTGGCGACTGGTCTCTCCCGGATGCTGATGACGATGGCCTTCCGGATACCGACGACGATGGTCTCCCGGTTCAGTTCTGGCGGGGAGACTCGTACTACAATCCCGTTGGCCTGGCGGGCTACGCGTTGCACGCAATCAACCAGTACCAAATCAACTCATTCAACAAGGACAAGTGGCTCGATTTTGCGCGAAGGAGCGCGGAAAAGCTCGAAGAGATCTCCGTTGTCTTTGACACCTCCACCTTCTTTCCCTACTACTTCTACTTCTGGCTCACCGACCAGTTCACGCCTCCGTGGTATTCGGGAATGGCGCAGGGCAGGGTCGTCCACCTCTACAGCCGTCTCTACGACGTTACCGGCCACCAACGGTATCTGGACCAGTGCTCGAGCATCATCATGTCGTTCTTTTGGCTCCGATCCTCGCATGAACCGTGGGTTTCTCTCATCGATGAGAACGGGTACTTCTGGATTGAGGAGTATCCAACTGACACCGACTCGCCCGTGTTCGTGTTGAACGGCTTTGCTTTTGCCCTCATGGGCATCTATGAGTACTACATCCAATCCGGAAACCGAGCTGCGGAAATCCTCCTGCGGAGCGGTATCCGTACCATCCGCGACAACGTCGTTTTGTACCGTAGACCCGGGCAGGTTTCTCGATACTGCCTCAGACCCGACGCGAACGGCGAAGACATTCTGGCCTGGAACTACCACGCTATCCACGTCCGTCAACTTCGCTGGTTGCACCAAGTCACCGGGGATCCGTTTTTCGAACAGTGCGCGGATTTGTTTGAGGCCGACTACGACGGAACTCCGGAAGGGAATGACGAGTGACCCCCATTCTCGTTTACTACCCCTTCTCGCTCGGCAACCGGATGTCGGCTTCATTTCTCAGACCACGCCAGATGGCGGAGGCGTTCCGGAAGAACGGCTTTGCCGTGCATCTGGTCTCCGGCGACGCTGTCCGCCGATGCCTCAAAGCGCTCCAGGTGCTCAGGCGGCACCGCGTGCGGCTTGCCTACATAGAGCTTCCGACAACCCCAATGCGTCCGGTCATCGATCACCTTGTCCTGCTCTGCCTCAGGATCAAGAGGGTTCCGACAGGCGTCTTCGTGCGTGACGCGCACTGGAGATTCCCTTCCATCTTCGGATGGCGGATCGCGCTGAAGTACGGTCTGTTCGGTCTGATCGACTTGGCCGTCGTTCGGGCCCTCGCGACGCAAGTGTATGTGCCGTCCAAGTTGTTCGGGCGACGGACCGGTTTGCGCACGGCCAGGCCGTTGCCACCCGGCTCTGAACCTACCGGACGATCCGGCAGCCGGGCGTCGAACAGGTTGATCTACGCTGGCGGAATCGCGTATCCCGGTTGGCCGACCATACTCTCGATGATCAAGGATGTTCGGAAGGGAGACCATCCTGACCTATCCCTCAACCTCGCGATTCGGTCCGAACACGAGGACGTTGCTCTGACGCTCATCCAGAAGACCGGCACGGAGGACCTGATTTCGTTGAGCACGCCCACTCCGCAAGCACTTGTCGAACTCGCCGAATCGTCGTCGATTGGTTTGATCGTACTCGAGAGGAACGACTACTATGACGCCGCCGTAAGCCACAAGCTCTACTGGTATGCTCAATACGGATTGCCTGTTTTGACGACGCCGAATACGACCATGGCAACCGCTGTTCTTCACCACGGAATCGGAGAGGTATTCGACAACTCGGCCACGCTCTCAGCAGGTGTAACCAGAATCAGGTCTCAGTACGAACGCTACGTCGAACGAGTCCGAAGATTCGCTGCAGAGAACACCTGGGAACACCGGGCGCATGAGGTTGCAGTCGACTTGACAGGGTCCTCGCCCCGGGCTGCCAAACGGAAGACCGTCCGACTATGACCCGCACGTTGCTCCCTGTCTTGCTCATCCTCCCACTGTTCACGACGTTCGGAATGTACACCCTCAACATTCGCATGATCGGAGCGTTGGATGACATTGTATCCGCATTGCTCATTGTCGCGGTCCTTGTAGACTGGTTTGTGATCCGTGTGAGAGTTCGATATCCGCGGGTCGGGAACAACAGGCCCGAATGGTACCTGTTCATCTTTGTGTTTCTGGCCGTAGTCGTGTCGCTTCCTCCACTGAACCCCTATACCCGCGTCGAGGGAGTGGCGTATGGACTGTTCAAATTCGTGAGATTCGTCCCCTTGATGGTGTACGCGAAGTCGTCACTCATGTCGGAGAGGGACTTTCGTCGATACATGCGGCTCTTTGTTGCTCTGGCGTGCATCTTCTCCGCCGTCGGACTGCTGCAACGAGCGATGGGAACCAGCTTCTACCAGATCACCGGGTACAAGCTGGCCGGATCGCAGGTCGGCCTGGTGGTGCGGCAGGGGCGTCACCCGAGTCTGTTTCACAGCGTCAACAACTACGGCAACTACGTGGCGGGAGCCTTGATTGTCGTGCTCGCGGGCCTGCTGGGTGAAGACAGGATCTTCAAACACTCCGGAGTCCTGACACTCTTCCTTGCTGTCGCGCTGTTGCTCTCCGGGTCGAGGCAGGCGACGTTCGGCTTCATCCTTGCGGTCGTCTTCACGCTTATCGCTCTGCGGATTCGAATTTCCGAGCATATCTCCAAGGGGAAGCTCGTACTCATGATCCTTGCGGTCTCTCCCGCCATTTACTATGCCGTCGATAGGCTGTTGTTCAAGCTCTACCAGTACTCGCTCGCGTCGACGGCCGGGCTCGAGTTCCGCGTCATGTCGATACTGAACAGCATCGACGTTCTTACCAAGCACTGGGTCATCGGGACCGGAATCGGCACGTGGGGAGACCGGTCGGCAACGGTCGGCGGGACATCGCCCCTCTATGAGGGCTATGATTTCGGCCTCAGTTCCGTCACCATGATCGACACCTATCTGTTCCACTTCCTTGTGGAGAACGGTCTTCGCGCGCTCATCGCGATTGCGTTTGTCATTGCCGTTGTACGACTCACACCCACGACCGCCAGGGATCCTATAGCCGTGAAGCCGGCGGTTGTCGGCTTCTCTCTCCTGGTGGCCGCGTTGTCTGTGCCCAGCATGGTCTTCTCCAACGGGGAGATCATGCCGTACTTCTGGCTACTTCTCGGTTACGGACTTCGTCGTAAAGGAATTCTGAATGCGCGTCTGGCTCGTCTCCAACATGTACCCCGCCGCTCGTAGTCCGTACTACGGGATCTTCGTCAAGAACATAGTCGATGGACTCCGCGGCCAGGGGGTGACGGTGGATCCCTCAACCGTGATGCCCAAGCGGTGCACTCGGCCTGAGCGACTCGGCGCGTATCTTCGGTTTGTCCTCGGGCAGGTCAGAGATGGTCTCTGCTCAGGTTGGGACCTTGCGTTCATCCACTTCCCAAAACGATCGGCGTTCCCCTCAGCCTTCCTCGCCGCGCTTCGTCGCAAGCCGTTCGTTTTCAACTTCCATGGGACCGACGCCGAGTGCCGAACCGCAGGCAGGGTTTGTCTCGGCGCAATCGCGCGGCGCGCACAGATGGTCGTTGTTCCGTCGGGACCGTTCGGGGGCGTGGTTTCCAGGAGATTCGGTATCGATGTGCGGAGGCTCCACGTCTCGCCCTCCGGCGGGCTTGGAGATGCGTTTTTCGCTCACCGCAGACAGACGGAGGTTCCGATCATTGGTCTTGTGTCGCGCATCGTCCAGGACAAGGGATGGGAGACGATGATTCGTGCTCTCGTTCGGATACGCTCACGACGGTGGCAGGCTGAGATCTACGGAGATGGACCTGACGTCGCTCGTTTGGTCGAGAGGCTGCAAACCCCGCAGCTCGCCGATCGAGTCAGGTACTGCGGCAGAGTGCCGCACGAATCCTTGCCCGACGTGTATTCGCGATTCTCGGTGTTTGTGTTTCCATCTGAGAGAGGCGACCGTGAGAGTCTCGGACTCGTCGGGCTCGAGGCTATGGCCGCCGGGGTCCCGGTGATCGGTTCCGACACCGGGGGAATTCCGTCGTATCTCAGCCATGGGACGAACGGCTTCCTCTTCAATCCCGGCGACGACGCCGAGCTCGCCGACAGGCTTACTCAGGTCCTCTCACTCTCCACCGATGAGCAGGCGCGCATGAGCGAGCGGGCAAGGAGCACTGCCCAGCGTTTTGCCCGGACGACCGTCGCTTCTGATCTGTGTCGGGAGTTCGAAAGCATTCTTGCCGGTCGACCTCAACGGCCATAGGCGGGCCGTCGAGCCATGTCTCGTGGCCGCCGGTCAGGCGGATTCGCCCGTCCCTTGCTACAACCATGCCGGTAGCGGTACGAGGAGCAGACATGCAACCACTGAACATCATAACCATCGTTGGCGCTCGTCCGCAGTTCATCAAAGCCGCAGTGGTCTCCCGCGCCATTGCCAGTCTGGGCCTGGCGGTGAAGGAGGATATTGTCCACACCGGACAGCACTACGACGACGACATGTCGCAGGTGTTCTTTGACCAGATGGGCATACCGGAGCCGACCGAGCGACTCGGGATCGGAGGGCTGTCGCACGGGGCGATGACCGGCAGAATGCTTGAAAAGATCGAAGCGCTCTTTCTCGACAAGCGCCCAGACGTGGTTCTAGTGTACGGTGACACCAACAGCACGCTCGCGGGGGCGCTTGCCGCGAGCAAGCTGCTGATTCCGGTAGCCCACGTGGAAGCCGGCCTCCGCAGCTACAACAAACGGATGCCCGAGGAGCAGAACCGGATAGTCGCCGACCATCTTTCCGATCTGCTCTTCTGTCCTACGGAGACGGCGGTGAGCAACCTCACTAGCGAGGGGCTCGAGGCAAAGAGCCGTGTGGTTGGCGACGTCATGTATGATGCCTCGCTCTTCTATAGAGCCCGTGCGACATCCGGCGCATTGGCGGACCTGCCGGAAAAGTTCTACCTGGCCACGATTCACCGCGCCGAAAACGCCGACGATCCCGACCGGCTTCGCTCAATTGTCGAAGCCTTGAATAGCTACGACGGCATACCTGCCGTTCTGCCGCTCCATCCAAGAACCCGCGCGGCGCTTGACCGGAACGGGCTCGCCTTAGGCTCGAACGTTACGGTGATTCCGCCGATCGGTTTCCTCGAGATGATCGCGCTAGAGTCCGCCTGCGAATGGATCCTGACCGACTCGGGCGGCGTCCAGAAGGAGGCGTACTTCTTTCAGAAGCCCTGCGGAACGCTGCGCGATGAGACCGAGTGGGTAGAGACCGTAGAGGCGGGGGCGAATACGCTGCTGGGGGCGAACGCGGATCGAATTGCTGCATTCCTCAGCGAGCCGCCGGTTCCGGCGCAGTGGCCGGAGCTCTACGGTGACGGTCATGCCGGAGAGAAGATCGTCAATGAGCTCGTGAATCGCTACGGCGGTTGATCTGTATATGCGTATCTGGATCGACATCACCAACTCGCCACACGTTCTCTTCTTCCGTCCGCTCATCAGTCGGATGAAGGCGGAGGGACACCGTGTCACCGTCACCGCACGCAAGTTCGCCCAGACCGTGCCGTTGCTACGGCGGTTCGGTATTCAGCATGTCTTGATTGGTAGGCATGGCGGGCGCAGCCGAGTGGCCAAGGCCTTCCGGTTTGTCCACCGCCTCACCAAGTTGATCGTGTTCGCCGCTGGCAAGCGGTTTGATCTTGCCATAGGTCACGCATCCAATGACGTGTGTGTGGTTGCTCGACTCCTCGGCATTCCACAGATAACAACGTTCGACTACGAGTATGCATCGCTCAGCCACTCGGTCAATCTCAAGTTGGTAGACAAGTGCCTGGTGCCTCGCTGGGTCCCCACGGAAGCGCTCACGCCGTACGGTATTGTAGCGACGAACGTCCTCCATTACGCGGGCCTGAAGGAGGAAGTCTACTTGTGGGACTTTGCCCCTGACCGAACGATTGTAGACTCGCTCGGCCTGGACGCATCCCGACCGATCGTTACCTTCCGCCCGCCGGCTACCATGGCCGCATACCACCCGAGGACCGCGAATCTCACCTGGAAGATCGCGGAGCTGCTTAGCCGTCGGGGCGACGTGCAGGTTGTCTGTCTGCCTCGCACAACAGAGCAACGACGGGAGTTTGAACGCAAGAGCTTTCCGAATTTCAGCTACCCTAGCCACGCCGTGGATGGGCCGTCTCTCATCCACCACAGCGATTTGGTTATCTGCGGCGGCGGCACCATGAACCGGGAAGCGGCTGCGCTGAACACTCCTGTTTGGGCCATCTTCGAGGGCAAGATCGGCGCCGTGGACCGACACCTTGCATCGGAGGGGCGCGTGCGCATTATCTCCAGCAAGGACAATCTGGACAACCTATCGATAGCCAAGAAGACCGCCGACCGACCGCAGGTGTCGCCGGCGGTGTTCAACGAGGTCTACGCCAAGTTGCTCGCCGTCAGACGCGCGCCCAAGTGGCCGCTTGCGTAGTGGTTCGCTTAACGTACCGGTCATCAGAAGCTGTGCTCGCGCTGATTCTGCTCGTGCTGCTGGCCGCCTGTTCAACCTCCCCGGATCCGGGAGCTCTGGCTCCTCCCTTCTACGCTGAAGCCGTCCTGCCCACCCCCACCCAGATTCAGCTCGGTGAACAACTCCTCGTCCCAACTCTGCCTGTAGTCACGGCGAACCAGGATGTTCCGCGCACTACGGTCGAACAAGCCGAGCGCCTGCTCGCCCGAAGGCTCGAGCAGCTGTTCGGTCCCCAGGTTGCGGCCACAACTCCATCAGACACGCCATTTCCCATTCTGCTCGAGCGCGTCGGGGCAGATCACTTCGGCGACGCGGTCGATGCCGAAAGGGTCAGCCAGGCATACCAGCTTCACGTCTCTTCAGAGGGCGCGCGGGTTTCTGCAGCGTCGAGCGCAGGGCTCATCAACGGCATTGCGACATTCATTCAGCTCCTGCACGTACATGAGACCCGCCTGCACGTTCCGCTCGCCTCCGTCGTGGACGCCCCGGCGTTCACGACGCGCTACGTCAGCGAGTACTTTTTTCCGCGCGAAGAGTTCTTCGACTGGCTATCGCTGTACAAACTAAACGGCTTCGCCTCCGCCTATCGGGCGATGCGGTGGGACTCGATCTCAGAGGAGGTCATGGCTGGGATTGAGCGAATCGGCGACTACGTTCGAACCTACCGTACACTTCGTTACATGGCTCAGCTTCACCTTGGTGGACGCGGCGGACCGGTCATGGATACCGCAGACCGCGAGCAGCGAGAGAGGCTGCTGCGTACCATCGACACGTTGATCGGGGTCGGCGAAGCAACACATCTGATGCTCTGCTACGATGACGCCGTGCCGGAGCTCCAGCCGGCCGAGGCCAACTCTTTCTCCGGCCCCGCAGAAGCGCACATCGATCTCCTGGAGTTTGTGGTCGATCACCTCTCAGCCACATATCCGGATGTGGTGTTGAGCTTTGTGACACCGTACTATCAAGGCACCGCGCACCCCCGCTGGGATGACCCGGAGACGCGGCGGCGTGGCCTCGCGTATCTTGACGCAATCCGGGAGTGGCAGAACAGTAGCGTCCGCATTGTTTGGACCGGACCACTTACTGAGAGTCGACGGATCCGGGATCGGGACGTGGAGGGCTACCGGCAGCTCATCGGAGTGCACCATCCGCTCTTCTATTGGGACAACACATGGCACTTCTACCAACCAGTACGTCACTTCAACACGCGGTATCCCGACGACTTCCAGCGAATGACCGCCGACTCGTCCGCGCTTCTGTTCATCTACGGTTCCCGGCCCATTGGACGATTCTTCGCGGCAACCGCTGGCGACTACTACTGGAATCCAGACGATCACGATGCCCGGAATGCCCGCCGAATTGCTGTCGCACAGTTCCTGGGGCCGGACGCTGTTGGTGCGGCGGAGCGATTCTGGCTGCTGCGGGGTCCGTGGTACTTTGTTACCTTCCGGCGCTACGTGCCACTTCCGTGGCTCCGGCGGGTTCTGGAACGGTTGGACGCTGCGAGCCTTACGGACGAGCTGCCGGAGTACTGTTGGTCGGTGTACCGTGACATCGTTGAATGGCGACACGACCACGGCCGTCGAGAGCGACCATAGCCTGAAGTCGTTTCGTAGACCCGGCACGTTCCCACCCGGCGATCCCCCGCTTCCTCACGCCAAGCGTAATGTGGATCACCGCCGCCGCCTGTATGAACTTGCGAAGGAGATAGCCGGCGAGTACTCGACTCCTGCTTTCCGGCATACCCAGAAACGTCCATGCACGCCGCTTCCATCCGGCCGCCGCGGGTTCGAATCCCACGCGATACACCTGGCGGTGTTCGCGCTTCAGCTGTCGGACTCCGCGCATCTGTCGCAGCGCAATTCGGTAGGTCTCCCGCGCCGTGGGTGGTACGTACGCAACCGTTGCTTCGGGCACTTCGCTCCAATTCCCAAAACCGATTACTGATGAGATCCAACGGTCCTCCAGAAGGATGTCCTCCGGCATCCGCTCGTAGCCGACCAGCCGTATGCACTTGAGCACCCGCGCTCTTCGAACCATATACAACCGGCCAACCAAGCAGCCCACGGGGCCGCACGGCAGCACCAGTGCGCGCGCGATAGCTGATCGCGGCATCACCAACGGCCGGGGGCGAGCCGCCGCGGCTACCATGGTTGGGTCACCGGAGAGTCGTACGCGAAGTAGGTCGATGGCGCCCGGGTCCGGTACGACGTCGGCATCCATAAACGCCACAAGTGGCGTAGAGGCTGCGGCGAGAAGACGGTTCCATGCGTTTGGTTTACCCGTAACCGTGGTTTCCAGAACCGTGACACCGCCTGGGACAAGTGCGGCAACGGATCGTGCCGCCGACGCCGTTCCATCGGTGCACGCGTTGGCGCAGACCAGCGTTGTGACATGACCGTCGCGAGCTGCTTCACGAAGCGCCAGCAATGGCGTGGCAATGGACGTCTCTTCGTTCCGTGCGGCTATGGCAATGGTGACATCTTCCATAGCACTCTCCCAACTCTCACATAGCACAGAACCCCCATTCGTGCATAGCTGCCGACGTGCGACGGAGTCCATATTGGCGAGTGATCGCCACCATAGCCTATGACCGGCTCAAACGAGAAATCGCTCCTTGTAACCTGCATCGATCATCACTTCGTCCAACACGCACAGCAGCTCTTTTCCGGAGCGTGGCGGTACGGCGAGTGGCGTGGAGACACCTTGCTGCTCCATCGTGACTTGCCGGCTGCCGATCTGCGTTGGTTCACCGACCGCGGAGTTCGGACGCGGCGCGCGGACCCGTACATTTCACGAGAGGTGTGGCTTCAGCGCGTTGCAGCCGGGCGATTTCCCCCAGTTGTCGCCGACCGGTGGGTCCTTTTTGGTCCGGACTTCCGCGAATGGGATCTCATCGTCTATTTGGACAGTGACATCATCGTCAACGGAGATCTGCGGCCGCTTATGAACGTCCGCCGTTTTGGCGCCGTCGCAGACTTGGGTCATCTGGTCATCGACCAGTTCCGTACGCCCGGCGCCGCCTACCGGTCCGCGACGACCAATAACGATGTCGCTCGGCTGTTGTGGCGTAGGTCGTTCAACTGTGGCGTGTTCGCCTTTCGGCCGCGAACGTTCCCAGAAGACTTCCATCTTACGCTACGAGACTCCGTCTCGGCGCTGCTCCCTGAGGGCCGGTTCGCCGACCAGTTGGGCATCAACGTCGCGATTCAGCGCTGGGAACACTTGCCGCTGCGCCTCAACCTGTGTCCGCGTAGGCCGCACTTCGGCGGGCACATGCTGACGCCGCTTCTCCCGATGAGACCTTCGCGGCGAGGTCTGATCTACCACTACTACGGCGACCTTAAGCCGTGGATGCCTGGTCACCCGCACCAGGAGCTGTGGTCGCTGCGGCTACGCGAAGCAGAGAGCAGGCATTACGAGGTCCGCACTGGAGTGGCTCCCCGTCAGGCCCCACTGTTCCTGGACGCGGTCCTCACCGTTCATCACCTGGCGCTCCTTCTTGCTATGCGGTTGAGACGCGCCGTTCGTTCGCTCCTGCGCGTGTAGACGATAGAGACGATCGACCTTCCCCTACCCCTGCCTCCCCACCGAATCCCGCACCTGCTTTCGAA
Source organism: uncultured Spirochaetaceae bacterium (assembly GCA_964437265.1). Taxonomy (GTDB): domain Bacteria; phylum Spirochaetota; class Spirochaetia; order DSM-27196; family SLST01; genus CAYTGY01. Next base: position 22,146 of record CAYTGY010000020.1, read on the forward strand.
TCTTAAGTATGTGCCCTCTTCCCAAACCCTTCACATCACATCCCAGTTCTATGTAACGCCTGATCTTCTCGTCGTCCAGAATCGCAAAACAGTCGATCACCGCAAGCGGTCCGCTCGCCCATTTGACCACCTGGTCCGGATCAAGGTCCAGGTACCGTTCATGCGGGACCGCAAGGATCATCGCTTCCGCGCCCTCCAAGGCGGCCGGGAGGTCCTTCTGGATCCGAAGCTCTGATAGTCCGTCCTGTTTGCGGAAGTACCGTGACCAGGAGAGCCCCGGGGCCGGATACGTCTCCTGGCTCTCCAGCTCGTACCAGTGGTCTACGTACGGGTCGTGGACGCGAATCTCTGCGCCCAGCTCCGCCAACCGGCGGACCACGATCTCGCTCCCGCTGTAGCGCGTGTCGCCAACGTCTTGGCGGTAGCTCGCGC
>CAYTGY010000021.1:0-22470 GCA_964437265.1 uncultured Spirochaetaceae bacterium
CATGCTCTTCTCATGGGCGACTCCTCTGCCTTTAGTTGTGCTCGAACCACCGCCGATGGCCGTGGTTACCTCCTGCCGAATCTCTGCTGCATTACCCCTTCACGGATCCGACCATGATTCCGGAGATGCGTATCCGGGCCCAGCCACCTATCACGAACAGGATTTTGTCATGGGGGTCCACCTTGCTGCGGTGAACCCACTCTGAACCCACGCTCAACGCTTTGTAGTAAAGGACTCGATGTGACAGAAGCGGCGTGTCGATCACGCCTTCATTATACCCGGCTCGCCGTTAGCCCGGAATCGGCAGAAGATTCCATGCGACGGCGCAAGATTCCATTGCTCGGCGGCTACCCAATGGAGATACTCGGGGAGTAATGAGAAGCCTTGAGAGAGACTACGACTTTTGCGTTGTTGGTGGTGGCATGGCCGGAACTATTGCGGCAATTGCTTCGGCTCGCCGCGGCGCTCGGACGGCAATGATACAAGACCGACCAGTGCTTGGCGGGAACGCTTCCTCAGAGATCCGCATGAATGTCTGTGGAGCCCACGGTCCCAACAACCGGGAAACCGGTATACTCGAAGAGATCTTTCTAGAGAACCACTACAGAAATCCGCAACCCAATTTCTCTATCTGGGACAGCGTCTTGTTTGGCAAGGCGAAGTTCCAGGAGAATCTTGATGTATACCTGAACGCCTCCGTTTCCCGATTGACAATGAACGGAAACCGAGTTGAGTCCGTGACCGCGTGGCAGATGACCACCGAGACATGGTGGACCATACGAGCCAGGCTTTTCGCTGATTGTTCTGGTGACGGAATACTGGCCCCCCTCTCGGGAGCTGAGTACCGCGTCGGTAGAGAAGCGCGGAGTGAGTACAATGAGTCAATCGCCCCCGCGGAGTCGGACGGCAAGACCATGGGACTCTCGTGTCTGTTCCAGGCTCGGGAGTTCAACGCTCCAAGGCCCTTCATCCCTCCCTCCTGGGCGTATACGTTCCGATCTGAGGCGGATCTCAACGGACGCGAAGTGCACATCCGGAAGACCAACTACTGGTGGCTCGAGGTAGGAGGCGACAATGACAGCATTCATGACGCGGAGCTGCTTCGCGACGAGCTGGTGCGAATAGCGTTTGGTGTGTGGGACTACATCAAAAACCGTTCGCCGGTGATGAAAGAGTTCGAGAACTGGGATCTTGACTGGCAGGGCTTTCTACCGGGAAAGCGAGAGAGCCGACGCTACATAGGCGATCACGTCCTCACTCAACACGATATCGAGTCCGGAGGTCATTTTGACGACGTTGTGGCCCACGGCGGATGGTCTATGGATGATCATTTCCCGGCCGGATTCTACCATCCGGAGAAGGGAACAACGTTCCATCCGGCCCCCAGCCCCTATGGTGTCCCGTACCGGACGCTCTACTCGAGGAACGTGGAAAACCTGTTCTGCGCCGGACGGGACCACAGCGCCACGCACGTGGCAATGAGCAGCACGCGGGTGATGGCCACATGCTCTACCATGGGTCAGGCGGTGGGTACCGCAGCAGCCATAGCCGTTCGGAAGGAGACCGGCCCCAGGGGGGTCTACGAGCAGCACGTGGATGAGCTTCAACGGACATTGATGGATGACGACGCGTGGCTCCCGTTTTCCCGCCGGCCGGTATCTGACCTGGTCAGAGAGGCTCACGTGGCAGGAGGCGGCGAAGGACATGATCTGCTGCGGAACGGTCTGGATCGCCCGTCCGAGCAAAGCTACAACGGGTGGCGCGCGGCGGTAGGCGAATCCGTTGTACTGCGATGGGACTCACCGAGACCTGTCCACGCCCTGCGAATCGTCTTTGATAGCGACCTCAACCGCAAAGACGTTGCCGGTGGCTCAGACTTCCGGGCACGCAACATGCGATTCTACTACGCGTTGGACCTTCCGGCGTGGAGCGTTCCGCCCACGCTTGTCAGAGACATGACCATCGACGTCGACAACGGTAACGGAGACTGGATTCCACTTGCCAAGCTGGAAGAGAATTACCAGCGGCTTGTCCGAGTGGTGGTGGATACTGACAAACCGGTAGTAGGCATACGGCTGACGCCCACGCGCACGTGGGGCAACACGGTGGCGGGTGTCTTCTCCGTGGATGTGTACTAGCACGCGGGCATCGGCGACGCTTTCTCTATCTTGGAGAGACGGCTGAGGTGGAGCGCGCAGTAGCTATTCACGCTCGGCAGGCATCAGCACTATCCAACACGCACAAGCTCCGCTTCCTCGTGCACGCTCCTCGAAATGGGGTTGTCGTAGTCGAGGCCGATCAGATCAAACGGCTTGGAGAGCTCCATCAGCAACTGGCCGTACGCGGCGAAAAAACGGTTCTTTGGGAGTCCGATGGTTGCAATGTCTATATCGGACGCGGGATGTGAAGCTCCGGTAGCATACGACCCAAAGAGGTACACCTCGCGTGCCCCCCATTGTCTGAGGATGGCGACAGCACGAGGTAGTTCGCTTCGGACGGCAGAGGGAATAGCCCTCCCGGTAGCCATGCGATCAGTCTACTCAGGATCGCACGTGTCAGCAAGATAGCTCGTTGCCGCACTTTAGAATTTCAGCTATACTGATTTCATGAAAACGACCATAGCGGTCAATCAGCGGGGAGTCATCACCCTTCCAGCCAAGCTCAGAGAGGCGCTCGGAATCCGGGGAGAAGACCTGCTGATCGCGGAGTCCACACCGGAGGGCGTCCTGCTCAGACCGGCGGTAGCACTCCCGGTGGAGATGTACACGGCCGAGCGCGTGCGAGAGTTCAATGCTGCGGAAGCAGATCTGGCCGACTGGTACGGCGCGCACGAGCAGTAGCCCGTGCGCGTGTTTCTTGATGCGAACATTCTGTTCTCCGCCGCGTTTACCAACGGCGCAGTCAGAAGACTGCTTCACGACCTCACTGCCGCGGGTCATACCTGCGTCGCGGACGGATACGTCTGGGAAGAAGCACGACGCAACCTTGCAGTGATCAGCGCAGAGGCGGTTGCGGAGCTGCACCGGATCACGGCCGGTATTGAGCTCCACTCGCACTTCGCCGGGGCCGGGGCGCATGCTGTGGAGATCGACCTCAAGGAGAAGGATCGCCCGGTGCTCGCCTCCGCCATGGCACTCAGCTGTGGTGCGCTGGTGACGGGCGACCGGACTCACTTTGGCAGGCTCTTTGGGGCGACCGTATCCGGCGTCTCTATCCACTCGCCGCGGTCACTTGCGGAGGCGGTGCTGGGGAGATAAGGTCGCCGCACGCCAACTCTCCTGAGATTGTGAAGGTGATGAAGAATCGGTCCTCTTGGTGCGCCCGGAGAAACGCGTGCGCCGGTCCTTCCTGGCGCTTGTTCCGCTCTCGCTCCAGCTCTATGACGAGGTTTGTGTCTGCGACTATGTCCATGGGTCATCCGGGTGAGGATCCGAATCGGCTGCTGCTTGAACCGACTCCAGGTAGCGCTCGGATACTCGCTCGGTTTGGTGATCAAGGCGCTGCAAGAGATCTCTGCCGGTCGGCGGCTCTGCCGGAAAGACCGCCCGTCGCACCACCCCAACAACCCGACCCCACTGGTCCGTCGCCTATCGCCTTCTGCGGCGAGACGATCGCGGAGCCATACCCAGCCCAGAAGCGGTGGCATCCGCTCACGCAACTCGTCTTGGCTATTCTCTCCAGCAACTGACGAATTGTGCAGTTGCTGACGAGAATCTACAGGCCGTGGAGCGTGAGGACTGATGACTACGTAGCGGTCTCTAGATGCCCTAGCAATTCCGGCGAGATGGGCCACTCCAGCTGCACGTGTTGATTCCGAAGCTCGGCCCGCAAGCGCTCCGGAGCGACCTCGCGCAACGGGCATCCGCTTCGTACGGCTATCGCGGCGGCGGTGCCTGCGGCCTGCCCCAGCTGGATCATAGTCCGTGAGAGACGACAGCTGGAAGCCGCAATGGAGGAGAAGCCGGCGCATCTGGATGCGACCAGTAGATTCTCAAGCCCGCGAACGATGAGGCTGCGGTACGGGACGCCGTACGGTTCAGCGAGCTCGCCCGACCGTCGCCTCCGGCGGCTGTGCGCGTCAAACGGGTGATCGGTGATGGTCACGATATCTGGATGCGACTGCTTGCTCAGACCGTCGCCAACATCATGCTCGGTGAGCATGTAGTCACACACCACCCGGTACGTCTCGCGGAGCCCGAGCATGCGGGCGGGACCTGCGTACTCGTAGCCACGGAACTCAGGCCAGAAGCGCTGAAGATACGCCCACTGTGCTCTCGTCCGGCGTTTGCACTCGTCATACGCCGCCTCCGCGCCCAACGCCACCGCCTGATCGCCGCTCATGGTGGGGAGCATGTTCACCTGCACACCGCCCGCGGGGAGATGGTTGTAGACCACAAGCGGATACCGCGAGTCCCACCAGCACTCGGGCGGATCCGGCACATCCGTACACGCGTGCTCGGCAGGGCGAACACTGAACATCAGCGTTGCGCCGTTCAGTGCTCCCTCATCAGCTTCCTCCGGCGCCGAGGGTTCGTCAAAGCGTGACCGGGGGTCATGGCCTACCAGCAGCTCAGCTCCCGAAACGGAAGATAGGCTTCCGTCTCCGGTTGCATCAACAAAGACAGTCGCCTGCAGCACCTTCCCGTTCTCCAGCCGGACACGCACCAGTGAGCCGTCTTCAACGCACGCGTGAGTAAACGCGGTGTTCATCATGACGGTACACCCGGCTTCCTCGAGGAGTTCGCGCGCGGTGCGTGCCAGTACCTCCGGCTCGAAGACAACCCCGTGCTGGGATGAGCGGATGAACGCTTCATCCACGGGAAGACCGCCGGGCCGGTGACGCAGGAGCGAATCGGAATAACTGAGCGAGGGATCGAGCACGTTCTCCGCGCCGGGAACGTCGAGTCGTTCCGGATAGTCCGGCCATTCGTGAGCATTGGCCCACAGGAAGTGCCGCTTCTGAACGTATACGCCGACCGAGTTCGGGATGGCACGCAATCGCCGGTAGAGATCGAACGGAATTCCCGTGCCTCCTACGCTGGGCTCCCAGCAACAGACACCGGCCATGGTCGAGGTCCCACCGAGCATCGGCCAGCGTTCGACAAGAGCCACCGAGAGCCCCAACCGGGCCGCCGCAAGGGCCGCACCTATCCCGCCGCTGCCTCCACCAATGACAACAAGATCGAATCGATCAGCGTTGTGTCCCATCCGTTACCTCATGGTCATGCCGCCGTCCACCATGACGGTGGTTCCCGTCATATAGCGTGCACGCTCGGAGCAGAGGAATACCGCGACGTCTGCAACTTCCGCCGGCGCGGCGATGTAGCCCAGGGGAATACGCTCGAGGTAGGATTGCCGCCTGTCCGCAAGCGCCCCGGCCGCCATGGGAGTCTCCATGAGCCCGGGAGCGAGGGCCAGGACGCGAATCCCGTCGGAGGCCGCCTCGCGCGCAAGAGACCGGGTGAACGCAATGACGCCCGACTTGGCGGCGGCGTAGTCTGAGTGTCCGCTTCGCGCGCCACCGAACGCAGCCTGGCTGGTGATATTGAGGACAACACCGCGACGCTTCTCACGCCTGCACGCGCTCACAAAATCGCGAGAAAGCGCAAAGACGGATGTGAGGTTGATGGCGAGCGTACGCTCCCACTCCTCAACCGAGATCTCCTCCACGTAGTGCGTGGGCCAGTACCCGGCACAGTTGATCAGCAGGTCGACCGGGTCTCCGACTTCAGTTTCGACTCGTGCGTAGAGCGTCTCCAGTTGAGCGCGATCGGAGAGATCGGCAATCAGCGAGCTCGCACCGGCGATCTCAGTTCTGTGGCGCGCTATCGACCAGGCAACCGCGCCCTCAGCGAGCATCCCGCGAACGATCTCCGCGCCCAGACCGCTGCTGCCGCCGGTGACGACTACTCGCTTTCCGTTTAGGCCCAGATCCATGCTATGTACCCTCCACCATGTTGCAGAATCGATCCAATCGCGCCCGACCCTCCGGGGAGGGCTCAGGATGCAGGGTATCCGTGGCCGGGGAAAATCCGGCGCGGCCCACTCCCAGGCCGACGAGCGCGCAGAGTGCAGCCCCGCGAAGGCTCGAGTGAGGATCAGAGACGATTTCCAACGGTACATCAACGTAGTCGCAGAGGAGGCGACACCACGCGCGACTACGACACATGCCACCGCAGATCCTGATGCGTTGAAGCAGGCTGATTCGTTCAAACTTCCGGATCTGCCGCGCATGTCCCATTGCGATTCCGTCATAGACCGCGGTCACCACATCCTCAGGTCCAAGTCCAACTCGCAGCCCTCGGAATTCAGCGGTCCGCCCCGGCAGGTCCCAGGCGCCTGCCGGATACGGAAGGTACATTGGAGCGTCCAGTGCCGGCGTGGCGCCCGCAACAGCGGCTTCCCACGCCGCGTAGTCCGGTTCATCTGTTTCGAGCATCCCGCGAAGGATGCCCAAGTTGAGGGCGGACGTTGGACTCGACTCAACAAGAATGCGGCGCAGACCGTCCGGCGCAACGATCACCTGGAGGACCTCAGTGACGCCGGCCCCGTCGCAGAGCGCGCCATCCCAGACGCGCTGGTTGATACTCCAGGTGCCGGCGGTAACGTGGAGCGCGTCTGCCTCCACAGTCCCGTCCGCCCAGGAGCCCAGAGCAAGATCAATGCCGCCGGCAAACACCGGCGTCCCAGCCCGGAGTCCGGTCTGGGCGCTCGCTTCGCCCGTGACGGCACCTGCTTGATCACTGCTGTTTAGAAGGTCCGGTAACCTCACCGCAGTATCGCGAAGATCCACGAGATCCAGCGCGGTCCGGTCCCATTCGCCTGTCTCGGCGTTTACGAGTGCCGCCGCGGACGCGTCGGTGCGGTCGGTCGCCAGGAGCCCGGTGAGGCGATACCGCACCCAGTCCTTGAGGAAGCAGAGGCGTGTCTCACGCGGGAGCGCACCTTCATCCCGAAGCGCGGCTAGGATTGCGTGCGGTTGGCCGGGCCACAAGTGGTTCCCGGTTGCGTTGCGGACGCTCGACGCCTCCCCGCCTTCACGCCACCGCGAGACGAGCGGGGCGGCACGTGTATCCATTGACGTGACCGCACACACGGTGCGGTCATCCGGACCAAGGACAACGAGCCCGTTCCCGGCGCCGCCGACGGCAACGCCGGCGATCACCGTCCTTGCTGGTCGCTCTGATACAACACGTTGCACGTCGGCGCTCACTGTTTGCCACAGGCGCTCCAGATCGATCTCGCTGCGGCATCCGGATCCGGTCACGGCGCTATTCCGCGTCTCGTGCAGACTCACCGCCACGGGCGTGCTGCCGTACAGACCTACCTTCACCACGCTCAAGCCCACGTCAATCGCGAGTACCGCGGGCGAGGGGGCGGATTCAGGATGAGTTCGAGTCACGTCGGGCAATCAAGACGCTCCGTCATCAGGCTGTATAGGAGCTGCGGGCTTCTACGAAAGCTGTCATCCGACCCACCCGACATATGCGGCGTGAGCGTCACATTGTCCAGCGCCAGGAGCGGGCTATCGGCCGGAAGCGGCTCCTGGTCAAATACGTCCAGCGCCGCGCCCGCGATCCGGTCATTCCGAAGCGCGTCGAGTAACGCGTCCTGGTCCACAATTCCGGCACGAGAGGTATTCACAAAATACGCGGTGGGTTTCATGAGACCGATCCGCCGGCGGTCAATCAGATTCCGTGTTTCGTCGTTTGCCGGAACATGAACGGAAACGAAGTCGGATTCCGCCAGCACCTTGTCCAACTCAACGCGCTCCACTCCACTGCGCCCAATAGTGGTCTCTGCCACATAGGGGTCCGCGGCAAGCACCCTCATGCCGAAGCCGAGCAGTCGCTTTGCGACGGCGCTACCAATCGCCCCAAAGCCAATCAACCCGGCGGTCTTACCGGAGAGATCTGGGATATTGCCCAGGTTATGGTAGTCGCGCCGCCAGGCGCCTCGGCGAAGCGCCTCATGGCCCCGGGCAATGTTTCGCGCCTCGCAGATCATCAACCCCACCGTGAAGTCGGCCACGGCGTCTGAGAGCCGTCCGTGTGCGTTGATTACCGGAACACCGGCGGCCGCCGCTGCATCTGTGTCTATGTTGCTCACTCCGGTGCGACAGGTCCCAATGAGCTCCAACCTGGTCGAGTCCTGAATGACCGACTGGTCGATGGGACAGAAATGCACCACGATCATCTCCGCCTGCAGCATACGCGTTCGCACGGCAGGGTTCAACGCCACCGCCGCCGGCCCGTCTTGCTCTACGTGCAGACAGGCCCGTTGGAGCTCTTCATACCCGCCAACCTCAAAGGTTGCGCTCTCTATCCGGTATCCGCGATCCTTCAATCCGGCAAGCCCGCGCATCATGTCTTCAGCGGTGACGAACAGATCCCCGACCACCAGGCAGGTTTTGCTCATAGCGGAGATATCTCCTGGACCGTGGGAAGCAGGACGTACTCCAGCGCCACAAGATGCGCCGGCAGCGAGCACAGATGAACGACAACATCCCCGAGCTCCTCCGGCTTTGTGCACAACGCCCTGATGGACGGGTCGTTGGCGGGCGCATCGCCCAAATCCGGCGGACCTGCAAAGTCGGTTGCCCCCCACGATGGGACGAGGGTGGTGACACGAACCCCGTGGCTCCGCAGCTCCAGATAGAGCGAGCGCGAAGCGGCACGCAGACCCGCTTTCGCGGCAGAGTATACCGACCATCCGGGCCAACTGTGGCTTTGGCACACGCTTGAGACATTCACAATGGTTCCGGAGCCCTGGGCCTTCATGACGGGCGCGGCACGCCGGCACCCCAGCAGTGCTCCGGTGAGATTCACGGATATCGACGCTTCGATCTCCGCATCCGATTGCTCTTCCAGTGGGGTGACGCGGATCGCCGCCCCCGCGTTGTTGACCAGGATGTCAACGCTGCCGTGACGGTCGGTCACCCGTTGCATCACCCGGTCCCAGTCGCTTCCGCTGGTGATGTCGGCGCGTTCCCATTCAACACCAAGAGCACCCGCCGTTTTCTCGAGCGCGGCCGTGTCCCTGCCCGTGATACAGACGGTGACACCGGACCCCTTGAGCGCGGCGGCGATCCCTGCTCCGTATCCGCGAGACCCTCCGGTCACAATAGCCACTCTACCACTCATAGATTCCACATAGTCCTCCTTGTCAGTCGTCGCCCGGGACAAGCACTACCTTCACGGCCTGACGCTCTACAAGCGCGGTAACGCCGTCCCGGAAACCGCGAAGGGGGAGCCGGTGTGTGACGAGATTTCGGAACAGCTCCGGATCAGATCGCAACAACTCGACGGCGGCCGTGACGTGGTCCCGCGTGGAATCGGAGGAGCCGTAGACGGAGATCTCGTTGTAGTGGACCACTCGGCTGTCAATCTGTAGGTGATGGTCCCCAACCGGAAGACTGGCGAACAGGCACACGGCGCTCCCGCGGGACGCGTATGCGGGGGCCGCACTCTGTGCCGCAGCCGACGGCGCGGTGACCGCAACCAGGTCGAAGCCTTGGCCGCCGGTCATGTCCTTGACAGCCATCGCTTCCTCACCACGGCCAAAGATCCGGTCAAAGCCCATGCGACCGCCCAGATCACGTCGTACGCCCGGCGACTGTACGCCGACGATGACCTCTGCCCCGCGGCTTCTGAGCACCGGCCCGTGCATCAATCCGAGCGGACCGAGACCCACCACAAGCGCCCGACGTACGCTCCCCGCCGGTGGTCGCGAGACAGCGTTTATCACACACGACAGTGGCTCAGAGAGCGCCGCCAACTCTGCATCCAGATCACCAACCGCCACCAGGTTTCGTTGCCTGACTGCCTTTGCCGGGATGGCAACCCACGGTGCCATGGCGCCGTGGTAATGAAAGCCGATCGCCTCGAGGTCTACACACCTGTTGGTGTATCCGGCACGGCAGGCGTCACATTCCCCACAGCCAATAGTGGTTGCCATGGTGACACGCTGCCCTTCCTGGTAGGAGGTTACGCCGGCGCCAACCTGGACGATCGTCCCGCAAAACTCGTGCCCCATGGTCGTCGGTGCGGTGATGCGCGAGTTTCCGCGGAAGAAGGTCTTCACATCGGTTCCACAAATCGCGCATGCCTCCACCTCCACCAGGACGCCGCCACGCTCTGGTTCCGGGCGAGTGCTTGGCAGAACCCGGACGTCCTCAGGTGCAAAATAGACCACCCTCTCGCGCGGCCGCACTAGTGGACCTCCCGTCCGCCGGAGACGTTGAACGCCTGTCCGGTGCAGTAGTCGCCGGCGGCGGTAAGGAACAGAACAAAATCGACAATGTCCTGAATCCGGGCCAGCCGACCCAGCGGGACCTTGGCGGTGAAGCGCTGTACAACCTCCTGCCGCGACAGGCCCAACTGGTCGACGTATCCGGAGCTCACCTGTGCCCAGACGCCGGTGTCGTCAATGATCCCAGGGCACAGACAGTTGACGGTGATCCCGTACTGCGCCAGCTCGAATGCGAGCGAGTGGGTCAGCGAGATGACGGCGCCTTTGGCCGCCGAGTAGTGAGCCATCAACGCCGAACCGGTCTTCCCGGACTTGGACGACATGTTGATGATACGCCCGGCTCCACGCTCTTTCATGCCGGGAACCGCGGCCTGCGCGCAATAGAGCGTGCCGTTGACGTTGACGCGCATGATGTGATCAAGAAGCGGCGGGGTTATCTCCTCAAAGGGACGCTGGTCCACAACGCCGGCGTTGTTGAAGAGCACGTAGACGGGTCCCAGATCCCGCGTGATGCGCGTGAAGACGTCAAGAACCTGTGCACGGTCGGTGATATCTACCACGTAGTCGTGCACCGTCAGGCCCTCCGAGCGCAGCTCCCCGGCTCGCGCGGCAAGCTCGTCTTGTTGTATGTCGATCATTGCCACGCGGGCGCCGGCACGTGCGTACGCCCGGGCGACCCCGAGCCCAACACCTCCCGCCGCACCGGTCACTACCGTGGTTATGTCGTCCAGATGTGCGTCCATTGTCCACCTCGTCGTCCGCGGCAATGCAGCCGCCCGACCGACGCACGGCCGGCCGGACAGCGTGATCAGGTTGTACGGACTCAGTCTATAGCTGCGTATATCTCGTTCGCGTCAGCCAGGACCTCAGGCATCCCCAGATCCTCGAGGGTCTGGACAAATCCGTCCCATTCGGCATCAATGTCAATCCTGCCGGCAATCGCGTTGGCCCAGAACTCGGAGGCGACTCGCTGAACGTCAGCAGAGATCTCCAGATATGACGGGACAATCGATGTTGGGAACGGAACCGCTACTCCCTCAACTGAGAGAGCGTAGTCGATATACTGACGATCCACGGCGCTGAAGGTCTGCAAATGCTGCTCGTCAATAAAGAGGTGCATGAGGTACTTGAGCGCTCCGATTGATGCCTGCCCCTCTGCACTCTGGTACTCTTCGGTCCAGACAACACCGGTCTCCGGAGAGTAGGTGTGGTGGATCCCTTCTTCACCAAACTGCGCCAACCGGTACAGATCCAGATCCGAATGGATTGCGTTCAACATGGAGAGAATCGTCTCCATCTTTGCATCATCGACATTAGCGCCGAACATCCCGGAGTGGCCTATCGCGATGTTCCAAGAACGGCTCCCGAAGTAGCCATCCGGCCCGACCAGCTTGTTGATGAGTACCTGCTCCGCGTCCGGGTCATTCTGAACCAACCGTGACCACATGCTGTTGGGGTTCCCAAGATTGAGGTGCGGCCAGGAGATATTCAGAGCACCCGTAACGCCGTTCCAGAACTTCTCGTTATAGGGGTTGCTGGTCAGCACGGTCTCCGGGTCAAGGATTCCGGCGTCGTACCAGGAGTTCAACAGTTTCAGGAGGTCACGGTACTCCTCCGTCATGTCCGCGAATACCACCGCGCCGTCACGAATAACGAACTCGGACGGCATGATCCCATACGCTCCGTAGATGGACGCGAGCAGCGACTTGGAACTCCCGTAGCCTTTTCCCGAGATTCCGTAGGTATCATCTGATCCGTTCCCGTCAGGGTCTTCGTTGACAAACTTGTCGAACACCATCTCCAGATCCGCCACGGTCTCAGGAACCTCAGTGACTCCAACACTCTCCATCCAGTCCTGACGCAGGGAAAGCGGAAATCCTGCTGACTGCGTGACATCGACAAGCGGGACTCCGTACAGCTGGTCCTCATAAGAGGAGAGCAACCATGCAAGTCCGTCCGGTGAGAGCTTGTTTATCACCGAGTACAGGTACGGGGCCGCTTCCTCTATGTCGCTTGATTCCAGCGGCCGGATGATCCCGTTTCTTGCGTAGGTGATCAGATCCTCGCGGAAGCGATAGATGTAGTCGGGGGGGTCGTTGGCCGCCAGATACACCTGCACCTGTTCCGTGTTCTGGAAGTCCACCGGCACGGGAGTGAGCTCCACACCAAAACGTTCCTCCAGCCGCTGTTCTATGTATGAGTCAGCCGGAACGATGTTGCCTCTGGGATTGGGCCCGAGCCACGTTATGGACATGACATCAGGTTCTGCTTCTTCAACCGCACCGGTTCCGAACGCCGGGGCTGATAGTGCCGCGAGCACAATGAGTGCAATACATGCGCGAGACAATCGGTCTCTCTTCATAATCCTACCTCCGTTTGTTGTTGATTCGATTTCGCGATCCTCTTTATGTCTCATACCATCACTCAACCTCCTTGCTGGCGCGCCGGCTCACCCTTTTAGCGAGCCGATCATGACTCCCTTGACGAAATAGCGCTGGATAAACGGGTAGACGGCGACAATGGGCCCGATCGCCACCATCAGCGTTGCCGCTTTGAGCGTGTTCTCCGTGTACAGACGCGCCCCTCCTCTTGCCTCCATCATCTGGTCATAGACGCTGTCCGTCTGGTTCTCAATAACGATGCGTCGCAGCAACAGCTGCAGCACCATCAGACGTCGTTCCTGTGCGTAGATCAACGCGTCAAACCACGAGTTCCAATGGAACACCGCGGTCCAGAGGACCAGTACCGCGACGGCGGGAAGACTCAGCGGGAAGTAGATTCGTGCGAACACCACAAAGTCGCCGGCACCGTCCATGAATGCGGACTCCTCAAGACTAGATGGAATGCTCATCATGAAGTTCCGGACAATGATCAGGTGAAATGCGTTCACCAGCACGGGGAGAATCAGCACTGCGCGGGTGTTCAGCAATCCGAGCTGCTTGACCAGCAAGTACGTGGGGATCAATCCTCCATTGAAGAACATGGTCAGGACAATGAAGCCGGTGAAGACGATCCGGAACGGCATCCGTCTGCGCGAGAGGGCGTACGCCCCCGCGGTGGAGACTAAGACCGTGAGCGCCGTACCGACGGCGGCACGGAAGAGCGAGTTTGCATACGAAGTAGCCATAATCGGCTGGCTCAAGACTTCCCGGTATGCTTCCAGGTTGACACGGTCCGGCCAGAGCTTGAATCCAAGCGAGCCGGCAAACTGCGGCGTACTCAAAGAGATCACCAACAGGTGCCAAAACGGATAGAGCACGGTGAGGGCGAAGATGAGAAAGAGCGCCACGTTGAAAACATCGAAGGCCGACCGTTGGTTGCGACGCGTGGCAGGTCGATTCAGGGGGGGCGCACTACCAGATGCCATGCTGACCTGTCCTCTTTATGATGCGATTCGCAATAAGCAGGAGCGTGAAGCCGACTACATTCTTGAAAAGCCCGGCGGCGGTAGAGAAGCTGAAGTTGAACTGAAGGAGACCTGCTCGATAAACGTACGTGTCGATGATGTCTCCCACGTTGTACACGAGCTCGTTGTAGAGATTGAAAACCTGGTCGAATCCCGCCTCCATCAGCCTGCCGATTCTCAGAATCAGCATGAGCGTTATGATTGGCATGATGGACGGTATGGTTACATAGATGATTCGCTGGAAGCGGCCCGCCCCGTCGATAGTGGCTGCCTCAAAGAGCTCCGGGTTGATAGTACTGATCGCTGCAAGATAGATGATTGAGTTCCAACCTACTTCCTGCCAGAGCGCGGTGGTCACCAGGATCCCGCGGAAGAGCCCGGGCTCGGCGAGGAAGAGCACCTGCGGCTGTCCTAGCCTGTCAAGGAGGTAGTTCAGCGGCCCGCGCAACGAAAGGAACTCGTACACAATACCGGCCAGTACCACCCATGACAGGAAGTGAGGGAGGTAGCTGATGGTTTGGACAGTGCGCCGGTACCACGATGACCGGAGCTCGTTGAGCAACACGGCGAGCAGGATTGGGGCGGGGAAGACAAAGACCAGCTTCAGCACGCTGATGACAAGGGTGTTTCTGAGCACCTGCATGAACTGATAGCCGCTAAAGAGATCGCGAAAATGGGTAAACCCAATCCACTCGCTGCCGGTGATGCCGGTGAAGACGCGATAGTCCTTGAATGCGATGGTGACCCCATACATGGGGAGGTACTTAAAGATGAGAAAGTACGCGAACACCGGCGCGAACAGGACCAGCAGCTGCCAGTTGCCCAGGGTTTTGCTCCACGTTCTTGCAAGCATAACTCGGTACGACCGATTTCGAGTACCGGCGAGGCTACGACCCATGCAGCGATCATAGCCGAGCTTATGCTTTCTGTCAATAAACTTTTGTTACTAACTTATACTTACGTTTGATTTCGGTTTTTACCCCATTCCCGTTGACAGACTTACGTTTGCCATCGTAGGATAACCATATGAAGTCAGATCGCCCGCTATTCCAGGAAGAGCGGCTGGGCAGGATCCGTGAGCTGATCATGCAGAATGGCCGGGTTACGGTTGAGGAGCTGGTAGAACGCTTCGGAGTATCGAGCGTTACCATTCGTAAGGACCTCGCGCTCCTGGAGGAGTCCAAAGTGGTCATGCGCACCCACGGCGGGGCCATCCAGACCAAGCAGACATCGAACAGCCTCCCGTTCCATACGCGCCTCAAGGAAAAGAGCCCCATCAAGAAGAGGATCGCTGAGGCCGCCGCGGCGCATGTCACCGACGGTGAGGTGATCTTCATTGACGCAAGTACCACCGTCTACGAGATGTGCCCGTTCCTCACCGGAAGGCACGGCCTGACCGTGCTGACCACCAGCCTCAGCAGCGCGTACTGGCTTGCAACCAACAGTATGGTGGAGGTTGTTGTGGTAGGTGGCACGGTCAAGCGTGAGTCGTTTGGCCTGGTTGGGGGAGCATTGGAAGACGTGGCGCGGCAGTGGCGGATTGGCAAGGCGTTCATGGGGTGCTGGGGACTGACCCTGACGGAGGGGCTTACCGATACACCGCGTGAGTTGGTCGCGCAGAAGCGCATCGTGACCGGCTACGCCCGCACCGTCTACGCACTCGCAGATTCCACCAAGTGGGGGCAGATCTCGCTGGAGTCGTTTTGCCGGATAGAGAACACCCACACTATCATCTCCGACCCGGACGCCCCGGCGGAGATGCAGGAACAGATTCGGGCGCTCGGCGTGAAGGTCGAGCTGTCATGAGGACCATCTACAACCTCGACTTCGCCGGCTTCTTCTACACTCCACGGATATGGCAGAACGACGATGAGCGCTATTCCGCGACCGCGATTCACCGGTTTGTGGACACGCTCGCCAAGTACCACGTCGACACTCTTGCCATCAACCCCAACACCAAGATCGCCTGGTATCCCAGCCGCGTCTGGCCGGACGCCACGGAGCGCATCCTGGATAACACGGCGTTTTCCGACAATAACCGCGTCTACGGATTCTGGAGTCAACCTGACTTCCAGCGTGCGCTGCGGGAAATGGTGGATGCGGGCACGGACTGGATTGCGGAGGCGATTGACCGGTGTCACGGCCACGGTATGACCGTCTGGACATCGATCCGGATGAACGATGGGCACAATACGCTGGATCCTTCCGATCCGCTCTACAACCCGCTCCTCTGTCGTCCGGAACTGCTGCTCGAGGAGACTCCGCAGGCCGCCGGAGAGCGCTATGGAATGGGGGGCGCCGGCTTGAACTATGAGCGCGCAGAGGTGCGGGACGCGTTCATGCTCCTGATTGAGGAGCTACTTGACCGTTATAGCTGGGACGGCGTTGAGCTGGACTGGCTTCGGACTCCTGCGTGTTGCGCCCCCGGGGCAACCGCGGAAGCAACGCGCCAGGTATCTGCCTGGCACAGAGAGCTCCATCGCCTGGCGGATCGATCTGGTTCGCTTCGCAACAAACAGATCGAGTTCGGCGTCCGGGCACCGGGAAACCTGGCATCGCTTCCGCACATCGGACTGGACCTGCCGGCCATGCTGGACGAAGGGCTCTTCGACTTCCTCTGTCCCAGCAACCTCATGCAGACCTCCTGGGCTATGCCGCATGATCGGCTCCGGGAAGAGATCCCGGAGCGCACGCGGATATACGGCGTGATCGAGCTGTCAACAAACTTTCTCTGGTCCAACCTGCCAAAGCGCACCGGCGATCCGCAGCGGAACCCGACCAACCGGCATATGTGCGACTTCCCGGAGGCGCTCCGAGGAAACGCCGCCGGCAAACTGGTACTCGGGGCGGACGGGATTGAGCTGTACAACTTCTTTGTGGGCGACGTGGTTGCAACGTACTTTGGGGCGCCGGTCCGCAGCCGATACGAGGCGATCGCTCCGCTCAAGGATTTGGGCCGGCTGCGTGGTACAGAGAAGTTCTATACGGTGGAAACCGCCGGACGTAGCTGCTGGACACCCCCGTATGATCAGCCATCGCCGTTGCCGGCCGTCCTGAAGCCCCGGTGGCAGGCACTGTTCCAGCTCCCGATGTGCAGCGAGACCGGCGAGGATCAGGAGCTCGTGATCCAGGTTGTCATGGTGCGCACACAAAAGACAGATTGGATAAGCGTAAGCGTAAACGGATGCTATCCGCGCGTGCCGGATGCGGAGACCGACCGGCTCTTATTCGGCAACGACCCGCTTGGACACGGCCGTCACCACCCGGACCACATCGCCCTCCATTACACATTTCCGGTGGAGCTGCTTCGCGACGGGTACAACCAGATAGCGCTTCAATACGGGACAGACCTAACTGAGCCTGCTGAGACGGTCCCCGCGACCGCAGAGATCGCCTCAATCGAAATAGGAGTAGTGAAGAAATGACCGAAGCAGAACGAGCCGTGTGTGGACAGACTGGGCCGTACCGCGTGGTGTACCTGAGTAAGGTCATCGATCCAACGACCGAGCGGCGTCGCTGTGAGCTCCGGCGCCAGACGGTCGAGGTACAGGGTGTAGCGGACTACCACACCGACGTAGATATTGTCACACACCTCGGGACGCACGTGGAGGCGCCGTACCACCATGCGGATCTCACCAAGGACGTGACGGCCTTTCCCTTCGACTACTACATGGGACGGGGTGTCCTGTTGCATCTTGACACCTGCGAGCCGCGGGCGTTGATCGCCGCCGGCGATCTGGAGGCGGCATCATCCGGGATCGTCCAGGCGGGAGACACGGTTCTGCTCACCTCGCGCTTTCACCACGAGCCGTTTGTGGTCAGCGATGATGACCAGCGGCCCCAGCTGAGCGCTGAAGCTGCGCGATGGTTCCTCTCCCGACGGGTCCGGGCCGTTGGGTTCGGCGATGGGGTGGCGATAGAGAACAACCCGGATGAGTGCATTGCGTGTCACGACATCTTGCTTGGAAACGACATTCTGTTCCTGGAGGTGCTGCAGAATCTGGACCAGCTGCAGAGCCAGACGTTCATGGTAATCTATCTTCCGCTCCCGATCGTCGGCCTGGATTCCAGCCCGGTCAACATGGTCGCAATCGAGGGAATCCCCGGATTCAGTTGAGACGTGGAGGAACGTGCGATGGAGTAACTGAGGGTCCGCCGCAACCTCAATGGCGGAGACGGCGGATGCTACCGCATCAATCGCTTCCCAACGATTGATGCGCGTGCGCTCACAGGCTCCTCAGCTGTGTGAGGACCGTCGGTCCCAGACCAGACTCGCGGTCGTTCCGACTCCGGACGTGCTCGAGATATCCAACGTCGCGCCCACCTTGGTCGCAAGCTCCTGACAGAACAGCAGTCCCAACCCGGTACCTTGTTCACCGCGTGTCCCGTCAGTGGAAAAGCGACGCTCGGAATCGAGGACTCGTGAGACAGTCTCCTCGTCCATTCCGACACCGGTATCCGTAACGCTGACGCCCACCATCCCGTCGTCACGAAACGCCCCGACGGTAACACTTCCGCCGGGTCGGGTAAACTTCACCGCGTTGGAGACCAGATTGCGCAATACCGTTTCCACCACCTTCGGATCCGCATCTATCGTGAAACCATCCGGCACCTCATTGTCGAGCGTTACCTCTTTGCCCCGCGCCGTCGTGCGGAGCAGATCAAAGACAAGCTCTGTCAGCTCGCCGACCGGTCGTCCGTGCCCCGGCGGCGCAACGGCGGACACCTGTAACCGCGCCCACCCCAAGAGCTCCTCCAGCAGGGCGTAGGTGCGGTCGGCGGTGTTCTTCAGCTCCGCCACGTACATCGCCTGTTCCTCGGGTATGCTCCCGGCCAGATCTTCGGCGAGGAGCTCGAGGACACCACCCAGGCTTCCCAGCGGGCCACGCAGATCGTGGGCAATGATAGACAGCAGCCGATCGCGGAAGTCGAGCGTCCGGCTCAGCTCGACGCGCTGTTCGTTCAGAACCGCCTTGTCCAGGACGAGTTCCTCATAGTTCCGGACGTTCCGCAATGAGAGACTGAGGATGGGAGCGATCGTCTCCAGCACATTCCGATACTGGTGGCGGCTGTCCGGCACGGCGAACCCGGAAAGCACAATCAGCGCAAGCCGATCTCCGTTGAAGTCGAGCGGTACGATCAACTCCCCTTGTTGGTCGGTGATCGACTGTGCGGTGGATGCACAGAGCGCCCGGACGTGCTCATCCGGTGGTGCAGGCATCCCGGCCGCGTTCCACACCGTCACTGGGGCTCCGTCGGTATAGTTGACCAGGTAGAGCGTCGACGGCGCGAAGAGCACAGTGAGGATGTGCAGAAACTGGATCACCACATCATGCTCGGTATCCAAGCTCACCAGACCTGAGAGCAAGTCGATGGCCATGGCGTAATCGGCCTCTTGCCGCGCTTCGGGCGCCTGAGCAGGCACGGAAGCCGGCGTGTCCACCCCATTCGTCACCGCACCCAATCGCTCGCGGCAGAACTGCATGCCCACCGGAATACGTAACGACGGAACGCCAAGTGCAGCGGCACATTCGGACAAGTGGTCATCGATGCCCGCCACGGTCAGCGTGTCGATGAGGCAGAGCCGGCGGATCGACTCACCGGCGAACTCCCGCAGCCCGGCAGCGTCAAAGCCCCACGCATCCACGTGAGTGCGCCAGTTCGCCAACCACATCGGGCACACCAGGTACGCGCCTTCGCGTATCAAGTTCTCGATCAGCCACGTCGGCGCGATCAGTGACAAGCAGCCGCCCAGGCTGACCGGCTCGATCGCGTGGCCGCCGGGACAGCCGGCGAAGCCGTCACATCGTGCCGGCAACACCCTGAGGTCGATCGACACGCCGCGTGCTTCGTGCTCGGCACGGACGTACCACTCGGCCTCCGGGCGGAAATGGTCGCAGACCGTGAGCTTCAACCCGCGTGACATCTACTCGACCCAGTCCAGCGGATACGCTCCCCATCGGTGGACGGCGGCACTGATCTGATCGAGCACCGCTTCAGGCGTGCTGTAATGGATCTCGCCGTGGTTGTCGCAAAGAATGAAACCGCCACCGGGACCGGCCTTGGAGATCAGATCCTTCACCCTCGCCTCGGTCCGGCCCGGCGACCAGCTACGCATGGTGATCCCATCCAGATTGCCGATGAGTGAGAGCTTGCCGGCACAGACACGCTTCGCCTCGGCAGGGTCTTCGTTCGCACCAAACCCCATGACGGCGGTCCGCGTCTGTGCGACAAGGTCGGCTATCCCAATGCTATCCGCTGACCCCATGTGCGTCGCGATTGGGGCTTTGATCTCCGTCGTGGTGCGGAGCGCAACCTGATACCCGGTCTCTACATAAACCTCCCGCGGTACCAGTTGCGGGGAAGAGACCGGATCGAAATAGCAGATCGCCGTGGCGCCGGCTTCCACTTGGGCGTTCGCCCACTCCGCGCAGAACGCCTCATTCTTCGCCATCAATCTCCAGAACCGGTCTCGATCGTCATACAGCAAATTCAGATACGCAGCGAATCCCAGCTGCATCACCGGGAGTGAGAACGGGGCCATCACCACGCCGATGATCGGCAGGTCCGGGCCCACGCGTTCGCGCATGAGCCTGATGGCGGTGATGATCCGCTGCAGACACGAAGCGTCGGCAACCGACGGCGGCTGCAAGTGATCGATCTCAGCGCCGGTCGTCGCGAGCGGCGGCCCGGCGTTCGGTGGCCCGTCATCGGCGAAGATCACTTCCCCACCCCACGCTTCAGTCTCAATGGCGGCGTAGGTGAACGCATACAGGCAATCGTGCCTGTAGCGCCGTTGCATGGTGATCTGCCCTTCGGTGATTGCCTGCGCGTCGGTGAAGTAGTCACGGATGGACATGGACAACGCACGCGCACCGTGGGTGGTCAGCAAGAGAAAGAACGGTACGCGATCCGGCTCGTTGAAACTGAGCGTGGTCAGCACCCGCTCCAGAGGTGTCTGCGTCGGTCGGGATGTAGCGCTCATGCCTGGACGCCCGCCAACCACCGTACGATGGCGCCTGCCTCAGACGCAGTGGCTCCCATAGCGTCGGCCCCCACCTCCTGCCAGAGATTCGCGTCGAATCGGAACGGCGCGCCGCCCACCACCACTTTGACCGGCATCCCTCGCTCTCGAATCGCGGCGGTCAGCGCCCCAATCCGCAGCGCTGATGAGAGCATCAGGCATGACAGGAGGAGCACGTCCACAGGCTCACGCTCCAACTGTGCCAGGGCAGTCTCCAGGCCAACCTGGCCCCAGTCCGCCACACCAAACCCCTCGCTTCGTAGAACGGCGAGCACCATGCGTTTCCCCAGGTGGTGCTCATCCTCAAAGACCGCCAGCGCGACGCGCGGATTGCCGACCCGTTCGGGATCGTCGGCGGGGAGCGCGTTCATCGCGAGCTCCTCACAAATACGACCGGCCATGTAGACTTGCGACAGGGCAACCCTGCCGTCCTCCCACGCCTTCCCAATGCGGTCGAGCACCGTAGCAATTTGACCCTCCATGAATGCGAACGGACCGTCGGTCTGTACGCCGAGCGCGAATAGTCGGCGTACGGCGGTGCGGTCCACGGCAAGAAGCGCATCCTCCAATTGATCAATATGTGTCTGGTCGCTCGGCACCCCGGGGATCTCCTGCACGCGATGTGGTTTCTACCATTATGGTCGGAATTGCACCACCAAACAAGCGTTGCTCGATCGCTTTGCTTCCGGGTAGCGCTTCGAGGTACGGTCGGCGTCCGACAGCACGGACTTCCCCACAGCTCCGTTGCTTATGACCTTAGGCGGCTCGCTGCTGACTATTCCGTTCGTCGTTCGTGCGACTCTTCCAATTTCCGACATTCCGCGGCTCAAGGCTGCGATGGCACACGAGGACGCGTTCTCCGAAGAGGAGAAGGACGCCATCCTGGATGAGAGAGTCTTCACCGGCATGTCACTGACGGCCATGCCGTGCCCACTGGGTCAACCGGCGGATGTCACGAGAGTGCCCCGAAGTGATCACGGGTCTGTCAACAGATACGCGTACGGGACCGAATCCGTCCGCATGCTCATGCGTAACTGATGTCTTCAGCGACCGGCAATCATCCTTAACGGCCAGAACCGCATGCTCCTGGTCACGGGACTCAGGGAAACACTCCTGCTCGCTTCCGGGAGGGGCCCCCAAGGACCACGAAGCGCGCCTGTGCACCGCGGATTGCGAGCTGCGAGATTGACGACTTCACCTGGCGGGACGGCAAGGAAGGCCTTCCGCTCAACAACCACGTGCGCGAGATCTGGACCCGGTTCTGGGCCGGTCGTACGGGAGGCACCGATGACGGTCACGGTATATGACGGAATAGCCCTCACTGATAATGACGCGCCCCGCTCTCTCCCCCTCCCCGCTCTCCAGGTCGATGTCGGCACGGACGAGCTCCAGACGCGGAGCGCTGCGGAGCTTCGCTCATGGTGCTCCGACGAACCCGAAGGCTACGCAGTCCAGCACGATGAGCGGTTTGTGATGGTGCTATACAAGTGTGCGAGCAGCCAAGACGCGGCCGTTGGGATCTGGGATACCACCACCAAGCGTTGGGTGTACGCGGAATCGAACTCAGACGCCGGCTCTCTCGGCATGCTCTTTGACGGCACACGCGGACGGTTCATCGGGATCGATCGCGTGCGCTCGCGGACCGGCGGCGCCCGCAGCCTTCCGGGGATTGTGCCGAACGTGCTCTACTTTCACGATGAGCGCCGTCGCGGTCCGCCGCAGAACATCCGTGCTTAGGTCCTGACACAAAATTACTTGCACAAAAGAAGTTCCACTGGTACAATGCTGA
>CAYTGY010000022.1:0-22166 GCA_964437265.1 uncultured Spirochaetaceae bacterium
CCGAACGCATGGAAGATGTCATCTTCAACGGAACCGAAGGAAGAAAGCCGCTGAACGTGGCGGAGGTCACGATCACCCTTGTCAATGAAGAGGGCCTGCTGCCCATCGATTCGCCGGAGATCGCGGTCAGACGCCGGCTGTTTCGCAACGGGGAGAGCGATTACTCGGTGAACGGCACCTCCGTGAAGCTCCGCGAGCTGCGGGAGATGTTCTACGACACGGGAATCGGCAAGAGCTCCTACAGCATCATGGAGCAAGGTAAGATTGACCAGATACTCTCCACCAAACCCGAAGAACGTCGCCTGATCTTTGAAGAAGCCGCCGGAATCACCAAGTACCGCGCCAAGGGCAAGGAAGCGGAACGGAAGCTCGAGCGGACGGTTGAGAACGTCAAACAGGTGAACGGCATCCTGGGAGAAGTCAAGCGCAGCTATGATAGCCTGGAGCGTCAGTCAAAGAAGACCATGGAGTACCGTGCGCTCCGCGAGGACCTCTTCAATATTGAATTGGACCTTATTCTGCTCAAGCTCAAGAACCTCGCAGAAGAACGAGACAAGCGGCGAACCCAACTCACGGAGAAGACTGAGGCACGCGACGGGCTTCGGACCGCCATAGACGGCATCAATGAGAGCCTTGAAGAGAACCTGGACATTGTCAACGAGATGGAAACCAAGCTGGTCGAACAGCAGAAACGGCTGTACCGCATTGAGCTTCAGAAGGGTGGACACCACGACCAGCTCCGGCTTCTGAGCGAACGCGCCGGCGAGCTGAAGCAGTCCATTGAATCCGAGTTGTCACGTGAGACATCGTTTGCCTCCCGGATTGAGGAGCTGGATACGGAGATCACTGGGCTGCGAGCGTCGGTGGATGAGCACATCAGGCGCATAGGAGAGGTTGAGGCGAACCTCACCGAGTTCACCGAACGGGTGGACCACGCAGCGGCCCGCATTGAAGAGAACAAGAAGCGGATTGTGGAGCTGCACCGGGTGATCTCCTCCTGCGAAACGGAAGAAGAGAGACTCGGTGTGGAGCTCCGCGAGATCACGGACAGCATCGTCACCCAACTGGATGAGGGACTCTCGGCATCCGGATACTCACGGACGCGACGGATGGAGCTGGAGGAGCAGCTCACCGCGCTCCTTGATGAGATCACCATCCAGATTCAGGGACGGCGAACCATGCTCCAGGATGCGCTGCAGCTCACCGAGCCGTCGGAACGCGGCAAGACCGTAGAGCAGCACGCCGCAGCCGTAGATGCGCTGCTGGAGCGGTTCGGCCGGCTCCGGAACGTCGTTGAGCAATACCGCGGGGCGCTCCCGTCGTTTCTGGACGAGTTCCTGGCTCCGGAAGGCATCATCACCAAAAAACGCGACATAGACGCCCGCCTTGCTCAAACCAAAGAACGTGAGCGCGTCGCACGTGCTGAAATCGATGCGTTGAGTACGGAAAACGCGGACCTTGGCGAACGGATTGCGGAGTTCCGCAGCACCATAGCGCAACTGCGCGTCAACCGGGCTCAAATGACCACACAGGTCACCGGCCTGAACCAGCGCATCAAGCAGGCCGGAACGCAACGCGCGGAACAGGAACAGCAGCGCGTCGCAAGCAGAGACGCCATAGACACCGCCCGGGCTCGGCTTGAACAGACCAACGCCCGCTCAGGGGAGATCACCCAGGAGCTTGAGACGCTGAACAAGGATGAGGCGGTTGTCCAGAAGGAGTTGGAGCAGCTTGAGGAAGGGATCTCGGTCCGCAACAAAGAGCTGGCCGGCAAAGAACGCTCGCTCAAGACTCGCATGGAGGAGATGGGCCGGCTGCAGAATCAGGTTGAGCACCTCCAGGCAGGTCTGGCAGAGACATCGACTGAAATCCGCTCGCTCTATGAGAACTTCCGTGATCGCTACTCACGAGACCTCACCGAGTACGAGTCGCGTATGCTGGAGATTGACGCTGACGCCAGAGACCTGCGACGAAAACAAAGCGAGCTCCGCGAACGCGAACGAAGTCTGGGGTCGGTTAACCTCATGGCTCCTGAAGAGTTCCAGGAGGTTTCCGAACGATACTCCTTCCTATCTGAGCAGCTGCAGGACCTGGAACAGGCACGCACCGACCTGGAGCGGGTAACCACGGAGATCCAGAGCGAAAGCGCTGAGATCTTCATGCAGACCTATGATCAGATCAAAAAGAACTTTCACGCCATCTTTCGGAGACTCTTTGGAGGAGGACGGGCCGAGCTACGACTCAGCGAACCAGATGACGTTCTTGAGTCAGGAGTGGACATCCTTGCGCAGCCCCCCGGAAAGAAGCTGGAGAATATCGCCTTGCTCTCCGGTGGCGAGCGAAGCCTGACCGCGGTGGCGGTGCTGTTCGCCACCTACATGGTACGTCCGTCGCCGTTCTGCCTTCTGGATGAGATTGACGCCGCGCTTGATGAGAGCAACGTGGGCCGGTTCACAAACATGCTGATGGAGTTCGCGCACTCAAGCCAGTTCATCGTCATCACCCACAACAAGAAGACCGTTGCCGCCGCCTCTACACTGCTCGGGGTCACCATGGAGGAGTCCGGTGTCTCCAAAGTCGTTTCAATACGCATCGCCGGGAAGGAACCGGTGCATGCGTCTTGACTGGGAACAGCACCGGTGGGTGCTGATTGGGGCGGGGCTTGGTGCACCGGTGCTTCTGGCGTTGATCATTGCGCTTGCGAATGCAGGGGCCCGCGGATCCGCATCATCGGCCTCCACGCCCCCTCGTTACGAGTGGAGCGGCGCAGGAGCCCTGCAGCTGCCCAACGAGCGCATGGAGGGTCTGATTCCGGAGACGCTGCCGTATCCGGTAGTCGGAACGGTGTACCGCGCGTCTGATGTATTGAGCGGCACACCTTCGGACACGCGTGTGGAGCTGCATGAACAGATTGTGGAAGAGGAGATAACGCGGTTGCTGAGCTCTGTGCCGTAGGGACAGGATCACGGGAGGGGACACGTGCCGAACGGACACACAATACGAGGATTCTCACGGATCAGAAGCGTGCCGCGTAGAATCGTGACCATAGTCATGCTCACGGGCTTCGTCGCAATTGCCTGTACTACCATCCCGGAAGACTCCCCACAACTCTATGTTCCCAATACCCCGGGTGCCAAGCCGTCACCTGAAACGCCCGCACTCCCGAACCCGGACCCTCAACCGGCACCGCCAGCTACCGACGCATCACTCGGAGTCCCGTCCGCGCCTGACGCCGGGTGGCCCGCCCGCAACCCACGCGCGGCAGGGGAGATCGCCTTCGGTGAGCCGCTTGATGAGCCGCACGCGCCGGAGCCGCCGCCAGGGCCGGCCGCCGCGTCATCGCAGGCCGCATCACCGCGGGCCGCGGTCGTCGGTGCCCCGCAAGACGCACCGCCTGACCCGCCGCCGCCCTCCGAAGTGGCGGACGCTACCAGTCTCTACCAGCGTGCGCCCGCAGACGCCGTTGCCCCGCTGCCGGAACCTCGGCGTGTCGCAGATCCACGCTCGGCTGCCGGACGGCTCGCTCCGCGCGGTGCATCAGGCAACACACCGGAGCGAACACCGGTCGGCGGCTACACTCGCGGTCCGGACCAGGCCGCCGGCACAGATGCACCGGCACCTGCTCCGACCGGCGCGGATGCCGCGGATGCCGCGGATGCCGCCGCGGGTGCTACAACCGGTGCGGACGCCGCCGCATCCTCCATCGGCACGACCACGCCTTCTGCGCAGTCCGAGCCGGACGCCCCCCGCGCTGCGGACTCGCCGGCGCGTGAACCCGCGCCGGAACGGGCCGTGTCGCCCGCGCAGGCCTTCACCAGTAGCAGCGGGCGTGTTGCATCAACCGGGCAGATCAGCGTAGTTCTCCCGGGAGACGGATGGGTATACCTGGGCAAAGAGCACGGCGATGGGCCGGTAACGTTTCTCCGCAAGAATCCGGTTTCCGACGGCAGCGAATTTGTTTTTCGTTTGGACGCTGCCGGCGCCTACCGGCTGTGGTTTCAACAGCAGGATGCGGCTACCGGCCGGGTTCGCAATGAGCGGGTGACCCTGGAGGCAGACCCGGCGGTGCAGGCTCGAACCGTGGATGTCGCAACGGCGGCCACTGCGTCGCCGCCGGCGGTTACCGGGACCCGGGCCGCCACTGACGCCGACGCGACGTACTCGGTTGCGACCACGCCCGGCTCAATAGCGGTCCCACATTCACAGATTGACGCCGCCTCAGAACCGCTTGCCGCGCCGGCGGCGGGGAACGTGGCCCCGCCGCCGGCGGTACGTGAGCCGTCTCCCGGAGATTCGGAAGCGCGGACGGTGCCGGACGCGCCGCCGGCGGACCGCGACCCGCTTGAGGAGCTCGCGCAGGCGCTGGAGGCGGCACGCCCGCAAGCAGTCCTCGAGGCACTGGATGCCGTGGATGCGGCCGGAGCTCGTCCCGGACCACGGCACATCGCACAGGCGGCCGCTCTGCTTACCAACACCGCTCCGCAGCGCGCTACTGCGCTCTATCGGACATACCTGCGTGACCCCAGCGGCGACGTCTCACCTGATCAGGCGCGTATTGCGCTCGCCCGGCTGCTTGAATCTGAGGGACCGCAGCGAAACCTCCGGGAGGCACTTGCTCACTACCAAACGGTCCGAGATGAGTACCCGCTTTCACCGTACTGGGAGGAGGCCGAATCACGATACCAGCACCTTCGCAGGCACTTCTTTGATCTTCGTTGACAGGCACTCGATTTGTTACTATATATGTCCTCTGATTTTCATCTCTCGAGCGCCTGAATGCTAGACAAACTATCTGACAAGATCTCAGAGGTAATCCGTAATATCTCAGGAAAAGGACGTATTAGTGAAAAAAATGTCCAGGAAGCCATAGAGGAGATCAAGCTCGCGCTTCTTGAGGCAGACGTTCACCTGAGAGTTGTCAGGCGCTTTGTCAACCACACGCTGGAAGCGGCAACCGGTGACCTGGTGCTGAAGTCGGTCACCCCGGGCCAGCAGTTTGTGAAGATCGTGCACGACAAGCTGGTCCAGTTTCTGGGCGACGAACGCCAGGAGCTGGAACTACGGGGCCCGGACACCCAAACCGTCATCCTGCTCATGGGGCTCCAGGGATCCGGCAAGACAACGACTGCCGCTAAGTTGGCAAGGCGCCTTGCAAAAGAGGGCCGGAGGCCCTTGTTGATCGCCGCTGACTTGGTCAGACCCGCGGCAATCGAGCAACTCAGCCAGCTGGCGAATCAGGTGGGTCTCCCAATCCACAGAGGGACGGCGGGGGGAGATCCCGTTGCCGTGGTCAGAGAAGGCTTGACGGTTGCCAAACGTGAGCAAAACGATGTCGTAATCGTTGATACCGCCGGTCGCCTCCAGGTTGACGATGCGTTGATGAATGAGCTCGCGGCGGTCCGGAACACCTGCCGGCCCACGGAGACGCTGCTGGTTGCAGACTCAATGACCGGCCAGAGCGCGGTGGATGTCGCCAAAGAGTTCGACGGCAGGATCGGACTGACCGGCGTCATCCTTACCAAGTTCGACTCAGATACACGCGGCGGAGCTGCGTTGAGCCTCAAGTCGATTACCGGCAAGCCAATCAAGTTCATCGGGACCGGCGAGAAGCCCGAAGACTTTGAGCCGTTCTACCCCGAACGCATTGCCTCGCGGATCTTGGGTATGGGCGACGTGGTGAGCCTTGTGGAGCGAGCCCAGGAGACGATTGATCAGGATGCGGCCTTTGATCTCCAGGAGAGGATGGCTGCAGGGATATTTACCCTGGAGGACTACCTGGCACAGTTCACGCGGATGAAGAAGATGGGCTCCATCCAGTCCTTGCTTGAGATGATCCCGGGCCTCAAGGGCCAGGTCGGCGAAGATGATGTGGACGAACGGGAGATGAAGCACGAAGAGGCGATCATCCTCTCCATGACCCCCGTGGAACGGAAAAACCATCGGATTGTCGGCCCGCCGCGTCGCAAACGGATTGCGCGGGGAAGCGGAACCAGTGTGCATGAGGTCAATCGGCTTCTCAAGAAGTTTGAGAAGATGCGCCTCATGATGAAGAAGATGACAAAGAACAAGAAATACCAAGCACAGCTCATGTCGCAGTTGGGTGGATCCAGAGGAGGAAACAAATGAGCGTTCGAATTCGGCTGAAGCGGCTCGGAACAAAGAAGCGACCGTACTATCGCATTGTGGTCATGGACTCGCGTGCGCCTAGGGACGGCCGGGCCCTCGAAGAGGTGGGCATATATCATCCCATTGAGGATGAGGAGAAGCAGCTGGAAATCAAGGAGGATCGGATCAGGGAGTGGATCTCCAAGGGTGCCCGACCGTCGCTGACGGTCAAGCGTTTGCTGAACAAGAAAAAAGTCAGCATCAAATAGCAGCCATGCACCAAAGGAGGACCTCATGGAACAGGAGTTGGTCGCATACGTCGCGAAGGCGCTCGTAGATGAGCCGTCCGAAGTCGAAGTAAATATGATCGAAGGTGAGAAGTCCACCATTCTGGAGTTAAAGGTGGCCGCAGCAGATATCGGCAAGGTCATCGGTAAGCACGGACGTATTGCCAAAGCACTCCGCACCATCCTCAGCGCCGCCTCTACCAAGACCGGTAAGCGGGTGGTTCTGGAGATTCTCGACTAGTCGGTCCGCTGCGGGACGTGGGGGCATGAAGGATCGGCTTGTCATTGGCGTTGTCCGCACGTCGTTCGGCGTTCACGGAGAGATAAAGGTAGCAAGTGTCTCCGGCGAGATATCTCACTTCAAGCGACTCACGTCGGTTACCGTGCGAACCAGACGCGGAGAGCGTGAGTACCCGGTGGAGTCGGTGCGGGTTGCCTCCGGCGCACCAATCATGAAGCTCCAGGGAATTGACAGCCCGGAGACCGCTCGCCTGCTCAACGGCTCGGAGATCGTTGTGGATAGAGCACACGCCGCACCGCGGCAAGAGGGCGAGCACTACGTTGCAGACCTTGAGGGTCTCTCCGTTGTGCTGAACACTGATCATCTGGGCACGGTCACCGGGGTGGTCGAGGTAGGGGAGCGAAGCCTCCTCCAGATACAACTCAACGATGACCGCAGCGTCCTGGTTCCGTTTGTGGAAGCATTTGTCGCGGATGTAGATCTGGACGCGGGCCGGGTAACACTGGCTTCGGCGCTCCCGTTGGAGTGAGGTGCGCCAATGACGTTTACGGTTTTGTCGCTGTTTCCGTCCATGGTGGAGGCGTATTTCCGCACCAGCATCATGGCGAAAGCCGTTGAGCGATCGCTGGTGAGGTATCGTCTGATTGACATCAGGGAGTTCGCCACGGATCGCCACCGCACGGCCGATGACGCGCCGTACGGCGGCGGGTACGGAATGGTGATGAAGCCGGAGCCGGTCGCCGGAGCGTTGCGGGCCGCCGGGGCTGGAACGGCGCATACCATATACGTGACGCCTTCGGGACGTCCGTTCACGCAGGAAACCGCCGCGAATTTGGCATCGGAGCCGGAGCTGGTGCTCCTCTGCGGGCGGTATGAAGGGATTGACCAGCGCGTTGTCGACCGGTACGTTGATGATCAGCTTTCGGTAGGAGACTACGTGCTCTCCTCCGGAGAGGTCGCGGCACTGGTGATCATCGATGCCATATACCGGCTGCTTGAGGGTGTGATAACGCCGGGCTCGTTGGCAGAGGAAAGCCACCGGGACGGGCTCTTGGAATACCCCCACTACACAAGACCGGAGGTCTTTGAGGGGGAGCGGGTGCCTGAGGTGCTCCTGTCCGGACACCACCAGCGCATCCAAGAATGGCGCCGCCGTGCAAGTATCGAGCGGACCGCCCGCTATCACCCAGTCGTATTGCGTCTGGCAGACTTGAGAGATGAAGAAAGGGAATACGTCAGGAAGCTGACCGGAGGAGACTATGGACCTGATCAAGGCCGTTGAGAGCGAACAGATTGACGAGTCGAAGGAGAACTTCCGAATCGGTGACACGGTCAAAGTGCACTTCTCGATCGTTGAAGGAAAGAACGAACGTATCCAGGTGTACGAAGGCCTGGTGATCGCCAAGAAAAATGGTGGGCTTCGGCGCACGTTTACCGTACGGAAGATCTCCTACGGCGTGGGTGTGGAGCGAGTGTTCCCGCTGCACTCACCTCGCGTCCAGAAGATCGAGGTTACGCGCCGCGGCCGCGTGCGACGTGGGAAGCTCTACTACATCCGCAGTCGCGTCGGCAAGCGGGCCAAGGTCGCAGAGCTGATCCAGAAGAAGGCGGCAAAGACCTCCTAATCAGATGCACTCGTCACCGGGTGTACCCCCGCCGTCATCGGGTGGCCGTCACCATCACGCCGCCCGCCGACACCAGGGTAGGGGTGCGCTCGTTGGCTCGCACAAGAGTGTGCGCGTCCTCAGGCAGCTCTCAAGCACACACTACCGCGTCTCTGTTGACGGACGTGGCCTTACCGTCCGCAGCGCGGTGAGGCTTCCGGTGGGAGCCGTACTCGCGGCAACCATCTCGCGCGACGGCGCACGATTCGTCATACAGCTTCCCCACGCACAGATCGAGCCGCGGATGCAGCGCCTCTTGGTACAGCTGCAGCTGCGTGATTCGCCAACCGCACGGCTGACCGTGCATGCGATGCTCGCGGCGCGCCTGCCTCTGGACCCCGCCACCGCTCGTCGCATCGCGGCGGCCGTTGAACGCGGGAGAGACGCCTCCCACCGGCGCAGGATCGCCTTGTTTGTGGCCGAGGCTGAACGGAAAGGCGTCGACCTGATGCCCGAGGCGATCGATCTGCTCACCGGCCTCTTTGGGCATCACGGAGAGCGTCGTCGCAGTCGCCGGGAGTCGTCTGAGCACCACCACCGGAGTAATGGCGACGAAACCCTGGAAACGCAGGTTCGCGGGGCATTCTCTGAGCAAGAGCAGGCAGATCACCCGCTCCATCTTCTTAACCACATCGTGGCTGGTGATGACCACTGGGTCACCGTTCCGCTGCGCGCTCACCGCGCTGACACAACGCTTTCAGGCGTCATCCGGATCAGAATGCCGCGATCAGTCGCGCTTTCTCACTCCGGTGAGAACACTGCCACCGCGCTGAGCTGGGATGCAGCGATCATCGACCTGGAAACACCGGCGATTCCAGCCCGCATCCTGCTCCGGCCCGGGGCCAAGGCAATATGGGTTGCGCTTATTCCCAGTCAGGAGCGCTCGCCGGATGCCATGGCGCGCTTCTCAGAGCTATGGTCCCAATGGGCCCGGACCCCACACCAGTGGATAGAAGTGGCGCCCGATGCAGGAAATCGTGGCTTTTCAACGGAAGATGGACTGGATATAATAGACTCTACAGGAGTCACCTGGGCGTAGCGTGGAGGATCAACGGGCAGTAGCGCTTCAGTATACCAGGGCCGCTCCGGCCCCGGTGGTATTGGCCAAGGGAAAGGGACTCTTGGCCAAGAAGCTCGTCAATCTTGCTCGCGATTCCGGGATCGCGGTGATTCAGGATGCGGACCTGGTAGAGCGGCTCTTCTACGTAGAGACCGGCCGGTTCATACCGGAACCGTTCTACCAAGCTGTCGCGGAGATTCTTGCACTCGTCTTCGCTGCAGAAGACGGGAGACCATTTCAGAAAAGGGAAGAGGAACGGCCGTGAATAGCATCAAGGTCAACGATCTACGAGCCGGCCTGCGCTTTGACAAACCTGTCTACGTGGACGGAGTGAACATTCTTGTCCCGGAGAACGTGGAGATCAAGGAAAAGGACATTGAGCGGCTCAACAAGTGGCACGTAACGCATGTCACCACTGAAGGTAAGCCAATTCGTGATTTGCCGGTAGAGAGCAGCAACTCGTTCCTGCGTCAGGCGTTCAGCGGCCCGGAGCAGCAGCGTCTGCTGGAGGACTACGCTCAGCTCTCCGGCCGGCTGCAGGAGCTTTTTGACACCATACAAGCGCACCGAGCAACCCGCTCCACGGATGGTGATCTGGTGATAGATCAGGTCTTTAAGCTTCTCGCCCTCCAGAAGAACGACATGATTCAGCTCATCCTATACGGACTCCACGGCGCATCCGGATTCGTAGAGAATGCGCTCAACTCCTCAGTCCTCTGTATTCTTGTTGGTCAGAACCTCAACATGGTGCAGCACAAGCTCATCCAGCTCGCTACGGCGGCGCTTTTCCATGACGTCGGGATGCTCCGCGTTCCTGAAAGCGTCCGAAACAAGAAGGGTGAGCTCAGCCGGGAAGAGATCGAGGCGATCCGCCTGCATCCTGCGCACTCCTACCGGATCATCACCAAAGAACTGAAGTATGCCGAAGAGATAGGTGTCGCAGCGTTGCAGCACCAGGAACGATGGGACGGAGGCGGCTACCCTCGGAACCTCTCTGGTACCAATATCGTGCTACCGGCGCGCGTAATCGCGGTGACGGACGCCTTTGAGGCTATGGTTAGCCATCGGCCGTATCGCGACTCCATGATTGGCTACGCGGCCATGCGCGCAATACTCAGCGACAACGCTCGGCGCTTTGACCCTGATGTCCTCAAGGTGTTCATCCGAACCATGGGAATCTACCCCATTGGGAGTGTGGTGCTCCTCAACAACTCGTCAGTTGGTCGAGTTGTGGAGATCAACAGTAGTTCGCCGCTCCGCCCCAAGGTGAAGCTCATGATTGACGCGTCCGGCCGCGCGTATCACCGCGATGAAGGAGCGGTGATAGATCTCCTCTCACACAAGAGTCTGTTCATTGCGCGGGCAGTAGACCCCAAAGAGCTTGCAGAGAAGCTCGGCGCTTGATGCAACGCGGTGAATACCCGGCAGGTTGGCCTCCAAGGCGAAGATGCTGCATGCCGTTACCTGACTGAGTCTGGGTACCAAATACTGGAAAGAAACTTCAGAAGAGCCACCGGTGAGGTCGATATTATAGCTGAACACGGTGGCGCCCTCGTTTTTTGCGAGGTCAAGCACTGGGAAGGGATGCCCAGCGAGAGCCTGGAGCGGGCTATCGATCACCGAAAGCAAGGACGCATTCTCCGCACCTCGCTTTGGTTCCTCAAGGAGCATCCCGGATACCAGCAGCATCAGCTCCGCTACGATGTGCTCTTCGTCGCAGCAGGACGGGTCCGCCACTTCGAAAACGCATTTGGTGGGCACGGCGTATGGTGAGAATAGCGAAGAAACCGAATCCCGAGCGAATCGCCGAGTTGAAGAAGAAGATCAACAACGCGAGCTATCTCCAGGCAGCAATCCACCGGATCGCGCACCAACTCACGAAAGAACTCATAGAGATGGAGGGTAAGCAGCAGTAGGCCGTCGGCTCACTGCCGCATCGCCTCAATGACCTCTCGGGCACGCGCGCGAGTCGCCGGCGCGTACGGCCCACGGACAATCTCAAAGAGCGCACGGTACAGATCCACCGAAACGGAACCCCACTGGCGCTGGTGTGACACGTATATCGCGTTCACAATTGCCATGGCAAGCCGACTATCCGGAGTGCCAACCCCCATCCCCTCAATCAAAGACAGCAACCGGCGCGAGACGTCTTCGTCCAGCACCATGTCCAGCCGGGCCACCTGGGCAACCGCCGTCGGTAGCACCATGGATCGCTCCGGCTCGCGGAGCACGACGGAGCGAACGGTCGCTTCCGCCTGCTCGCCGCCCACGGCGGCGAGCAACTCCAACGCGGAGATTCGCACCATCGGAAAGTCATTGATGATCTCGCCCGCGCGTCGAATCGGATGGTCAAGGCGCTCCAGCACCAGAAAAGCAAGCACATCGGACACCGCATCATCCTCGGGCATCAGCTCGCCGCGCCGGGATAGCTCCTCAAGCGACTCCAGAGCGCGCATCTTGTGCGCTTCTGAGAGGCTGTACGCCTCAGCCCAATAGACAGTCTGGGCCTGCTCCGGAAGGCGCTCGGCGGGGGAGTCCGTGGAGGGCGGACCCACCCAGTCGGGATGCGGCTCCGGCTTCACGTCAAGCGGCTGAATCCAGTCGGGGCGATCACCCGTGCCGCCGTCTGCAGCCGGCCGGTCCGGCGCTTCTTGGGCCCAGACGCCACGGTGGACTGCCGGCGTAGACGCGACTGCGAGGAATACCGCTACAGAGACGAGTATGCGCGCACGCCGTACCACTTCGTTCATATCTCCCTCACACCGCAGCGTAGCGACGCGGTGCTTGACGCCTTTGGGGCATCGCCATAGGATGCTCACCGTGTTTAGAGCGCTTGTCCCAGGGTCTTTCGACCCACCAACCCATGGTCACATGAATATCATCGATCGCGCAAGACGGATCTTCGATGAGCTCATTGTCGTGATTGCGGTAAACCCTCAGAAGCAGTACACCTTCACCTCAGATGAGCGACTGGCCATGATCAGCGAGCTGGTAGCCGAGTACGACAACGTCCGGGCGACACTGTGGGATCGCCTGATTGTGGAGTATGCCGAGCAGACCGGCGCAAAGGTCATGGTTCGCGGAGTACGGCCACTCGGCGACTTCGACTACGAGTTCGAGCTGTCGCTGTTCAATCGCGGTCTGGCGGGGGAGGTGGAGACGGTTTTCCTTCCCAGCGATCCCCGCTACTTCGTGCTCAGGTCGACCTCCATCAAGGAGCTCGCTCGGCTTGGCGGCGACGTGCGCAGCATGGTTCCTACCGTTGTCGCGGACGCTCTGGAGCGCAGATTCTCCCGGCCGGCCGGCGCTATTGACGGCGGTTGACAGCGGCAACCGCATTACGCTAAATTACCGTACCTTTTCGCAGAAAGAGAGGACCGGCTCATGGCCGTACCAAGAAAGAAACATTCCAAAGCCCGGACGCGGCGCAGGCGCCGCATCAACGCCAAGATCAAGGTGCCCACACTGGTAACCAGCTCTGAATCAGGTGAGCCGGTGATGCGTCACCGCGTAGACATGAAGAGTGGCTACTACCGTGGTCGCAAAGTCTTTGATCCGGAAGACCTCGAGTAGGCATCCGTAGATTCTACCACCCCCACAAGGAGGAACGCGTGGCAGACGAGCTGTTTGAGAAGATGAAGAAGCTGATCGCGGAGAAGCTGGAGATCGACGAGAGCAAGATCACCCTCGATTCATCGTTCCGTCAGGACCTGGGCGCAGACAGCCTGGACACATTTGAGCTGGTCTACGCAATCGAAGAAGAACTCGGGATTGAGGTTCCGGACGAGAAGGCAAACGAGTTCGAAACCGTCAAGGACGCACTCGAGTTCATCAAGACCCAAAAACAGTAACGCTTGAGCGCGGGTAGCCGCGCAACCCAGTGGTACGATTCTTCAAGAAAAGATACGAGCGCCCCCCGGAAGTGAGCGCTGAACGCCGCGAGGAGATCGCGGTGTTTCAGCGCCACGCAGGGATACGCTCGAAAGACATTGAATTACTCAACCTTGCGTTCTGCCACCGGTCTTACGCCAATGAGCGCGGAGGCACGGTTGCCAACAACGAAAAACTGGAGTTTCTCGGAGACTCGGTGTTGGGGCTGGTTGTCGCAGAGTATCTCTACCAGACGCTACCGGATCGCGCGGAAGGCGAGCTTGCCAAGATCAAGAGCTTTGTGGTCAGCGAGCAGAGCCTAGCCGAGGTAGCGCGCGCCATGAAGGTGGACAACTTCATCCTGATTGGCAAAGGGGAGGAGTACTCGGGTGGTCGCAGCAAGAAGGCGCTGCTTGCGGATGCGCTCGAGGCGATCATTGGCGCGGTCTTCCTGGACAGCGGGTTCAAAGAGGCTCGCCGTTTTGTGCTGGACCACCTGGTTCCGCAAATCAACCTGGTCCTGGAAAACCGGCACGAGAAGGACTACAAGACGCTCCTGCAAGAGCTCAGTCAGAAGAGCTTCCGCTGCTATCCCAAGTATTCGCTGACCAAAAGATCTGGGCCGGATCATGACCGCGTGTTCTGGGTCCAGGTAGACGTCAACGGCACGGTGTACGGACCGGAAAAGGGCGGGAACAAGAAAGAGGCTGAACAGGCGGTAGCCGGCGTCGCGTACCGGAAGCTTTCCACGTCTTCCACCCCCGCCAACGACACCACGAGCTCCGCGGGGGCGGGACGCAGTCGGCGATCACGAAAGCGAAAGAAACGGACCGGTTCCACCAGCTAGAGCGCCGGGGCCACTTCGCCCACACCGCACCGTCTACCGTCCCGGAGCAACGCGCTCGGCATAGAATCGCGCCCCAATCTCCAGCAAACGGTCACGTTCGTTGAGCGACGGATCCTCGAGCACCGTCTCAAGCAGAAACTCCAGTACGGTACCCATTGCCGGGCCCTTTGGCACCCCGGCCTGGGCAAGCTCGTTGCCGTCTACCGCAAGGTCTTTGATCCCAAGCGCGTGGTCCCGAGAGAGTACATCGGTGATTCTGAGCCGGAATGCCTCAATGCCCGCGGTGTTGACGGACCCACGCACGGCCTGGCTATCCGCCGTCCGTAGCGCTAGGAGCGTATCAATCCATTCTCTCCCCACGCGTGCTATGAACCTCCGGACCGCCGCATCGCTCCACTCGGGCGTGTATGCGAACATGTGCTGTCGCACCAGGTGAGTCACCGCTCGCTCAGTCGCGATTGGAACCCGCAGTCGCCGCAACACCGCTGCGGTCATCTCCGAAGAGACCAGGTCATGACCGTTGAACCGGCGCTCACCGTCCGGGTCTACGGTCAGGCAGCGCGGCTTTCCTACGTCGTGCAGCAGCGCCGCCAGACGCACCACCATATTCTCCGCGGGTGCGGCATCACATGCCAGCACCGAGTGCGTGAACACGTCATGCGCGTGCATGCCGCGCTGCTCCACTCCCACACCCTCGTTCAGCTCAGGCAGGATGTGTGGCAACAGGCCCGTATCGCGCATCAAGAACAGTCCGATGCTCGGGCGTTCGGCCGCCAGCATTTTCAGTAGTTCATCTCGCACCCGTTCCGCACTCACTGCGTCAATGGAGCCGGCCAGGTCCTGCATGGCCTGCTGCGTGCCCTTCTCCAGCTCGAACTCCAGCTGTGCGCTGAACCGGATTGCCCTGAGAATCCGAAGCGCATCTTCGCAAAAACGCTCGCGGGGCTCGCCGATCGCCCGGATGGTGCGGTGCTCGAGGTCGGTCTTGCCGCCGTAGGGGTCCAGCAGCGTCGCATCTAGGACCCCCAACGCCATCGCGTTTATGGTGAAGTCTCTGCGGCTCAGATCCTCTACGATGTCTGAGGTGAACTCCACCGAGTCGGGCCGTCGCCGGTCGCTATATGTCCGGTCCACGCGGTACGTGGTTACCTCAAATGAGCGGCCCTGCATTAGCACCGTAACCGTGCCGTGCTTCACCCCGGTGGGAACCACGCGATGGAACAGCGTCATCACATCTTCGGGCCGAGCGCTCGTCGCAAAGTCGAAATCCGCCGGTTTGAGCCCCATCGCGAGGCTTCGGACGGCCCCACCTACCAGGTAGGACTCGAACCCCGCCGTTCGCAGAACCCGCGATACGGTGAACACGGCGTCGGGCAGCGTCTTGATCATGGCGCGAGGCGACACGGGCATCCCCTGATTATCCAGTCGGTCGCCCGCATGTCAACAAATGGCGAAGAACCAAAAAAACGGACGACCCCCGAACGGGTCGTCCGTCTTGCAATTGCTCGGTCCCCTACTGGAGGAGCTGAAGTACAGACTGCGGCGTCTGGTTCGCCTGAGCCAGCATTGCCGTAGAGCTCTGCATCAAGATCTGGTTGGTTACGAACTTCACCGTCTCCTGTGCCATGTCCGTGTCTCGGATCCGCGATTCGGAGGCCTGCAGGTTCTCCGCGCCGACGCTCAGGCCCCGACGAGCGTGGTCCAAGCGGTTCTGGTACGCACCCAGGTCCGCCCGCTGCTTGTTCACCTTGCGCAGCGCGCCATCCAGGACGCCAATTGCGGCGTTGGCCCGTTCCGGCGTTGACAGCGAGATGAAACTCGCGGTGTGGGGGAGTCCACCGGTACCCTGGATACCAAGCCCCTGAGCAGTCATGGTTCCAATGAACACCTGCTCACGCTGGTCCATGTTGGCCCCAATGTGGAACCACATGCTTGCGGTCACCATATTGGTGCCTGTCTCCTGCGCAAATCGACCGGTCAGAAGGTTCATGCCGTTGAATTGCGCGTGCGAGGCAATGCGGTTCACCTCATCCACCAGCTGAGAGATCTCCACCTGAATCTGCATGCGGTCTTCGGAGGAGTAGATGCCGTTCGAGGCCTGAACGGACAGCTCCCTCATTCGGTGCAGAATGTTCTGGGTTTCCTGTAGATACCCTTCTGCGGTTTGGATGAGCGAGATACCGTCTGCGGCATTCTGCTCCGCGCGGTTGAGACCGCGAATCTGCGCCCGCATCTTCTCACTCACTGCCAGGCCGGCCGGATCATCGCCTGCACGGTTGATCCGCATGCCTGAGGACAGCCGCTCAATGTTGCCGTCCAATTCCAGTGCGTTGAACTTTTGCTGACGCTGCGCGAACATCGCGCTGAGGTTGTGATTGATGATCATCTCATCCTCCTTGGATTCTCGGTTGGACGTCCATGTCCACCGGATGTACCCCATCCCGGGGTACGGCTAGAGTCTCGGCAATGCGAATCCGCGCTTTAGTCTTTTCACAGTAGCGTTTGTGCAATATGGTGTGTCAAATCGATGTGCTCTCCCCGGACCGGACTCGTGATAACCGGAGGT
The DNA here is from genome assembly GCA_964437265.1 of uncultured Spirochaetaceae bacterium. Classification (GTDB taxonomy): domain Bacteria; phylum Spirochaetota; class Spirochaetia; order DSM-27196; family SLST01; genus CAYTGY01. The sequence goes on from CAYTGY010000022.1 coordinate 16,641, forward strand.
AATGGACCAACTCGTGAGCAGGTATCAGCCTGGGTGGGGGAGGCGTCGCTGATCGTTGCTGCGGATTCGGGACTTCTGCTGGCACGGGCGTGGGGTATCCGGCCGGACCTGATTGTGGGAGACTTCGATAGCCTGGAGCCACCGTCGCTGCTTGACGAGTATTCTGACGACACCGTCTTTCGTTTCCCGTCGGACAAAGATGAAACGGACACGGAGATTGCGATACGCTTTCTCCATGAACGCGGTATAGGGACAGTTCGAATTGCCGGGGGTGGCGGCGGAAGACTTGACCATCTTCTGGGGATCCTGGCGCTGTTCGACCGAGAGCCTGCGCCGGGTGCGTGGATGACCGACACCACGCGCTTCGAGCTGATCTCAGGGTGCTACCGGGGGTGTGGCCGGATAGGGAGGGTTGTGAGCTTGTTCCCGGCGGGGTGCCGGCAGTGTCGGATGCAGTCTACCGGATTGAAGTGGCCGCTTGACGGTCTGGTTTGGGAGCGCGGAGCCATAGGCGTGAGCAATGTTGCGATAGAGTCCTGCGTTGAGATTACGATGTTGCGCGGACGTCTCATGCTCGTTGAACCCATGGAGCACGCGTAGTGGCGGCCCAGACCTCAGGGGTGAAGTCCACGTTTCGCGACCTCGCGTTGGCGCTCACTGAAGACGAACGAAAGACGCTTCTGCGGCGCATACACAGCGCGCTGAGTCTACACCGGCAGCCTGCCGGGGCCACACAGCCCTCCGTGCTGTCAAAGGACCGACGGCTGGAGCTCATCCGTGAGGAGATCGCGGGTCTCTCGCTGCTTGATCGGTTTCTCTTTTGGTTCAGACGTATTGTCAGCACCAAGAGCGACGAAGACACCTTCATAGGCTACAAGCTTGGCCGGCTGCGCCGGCGAATCCGCGCCGCCGGTTTCAGCGTTGTTGAACCGCATGCCATCAGCGAACATCTGGCAAAGGAGGTATGGGAACTCTACGCGGCCGCCTATCCACTGATTCCTATGTACCTGGACCTCTGGCGTGAGGGCACGTACCTGCAGGATTGCATTGAGCACCTGCTCGCAATGCGCATACCTGGTGCCAGAAGCGGCCTCTACGACTTCGTGACCCTGGAAGAGTTGCAAGACACGTACTTGGAGACGGAGCGAAAGCACGATGTCCGCGAACTGGTGCTCAAACGCCTTGATGAGTACCTCTCTGAGATACCGGACGACGTGTTCGACCATCTCCAACAAGGGCTCATGCCGCTGTACCAGTACCGGGGGCTGTGCCTGTTCAACTACAATCAATTCTTTCATGCATTCGGATTCGACCCGGGCGTGGTCCCTCCAGAGGAGACGCCTCCGTTCCGTGAAGCTCCCACATCGGCGTGCATCGGACACATAGAGCAGTTGTACGGCGCGGTCTACGCCGCAATTCGGCTACCCAAAGAGGCCCACGTCCACACCGAACTGCTGGACCGGTACCTGGAGATCAAGGAGGCTGAAACGGATCCCGAGGCCGCAGCCGCAGCGGTTGCCGCGGAGATGGAGCAACGGGAGACTCCGCCGGCTGCTCAGCCGGCGGAATCCGAAGATGCACCAGAGGCGATAGAGGAGGAACAGCACCGGGAGCAGGCTCGCCAGAATCGCCAGGAATCGCTTGAACGGCTTCGCGCGGCCCTGCGGCAACTTGGCCACGGCTCAAGACGCCTTGACCACTGCGTCCCATTCGTTGAGTTGGTGCGGTACTACAGAAGTGACCCCTACTACAAGCTGCTGGGGCATCTACCCAAGATCAAGCTCAAGGATTTCTACGCGTCCTATCTGACCATGCGTCTCCTCACGCAGATAGACCGCGGTTTTCGGGATATCCGCAGCGGCGTGGTCAAGAAACTGACGCGAAAGCTCTTTGGCAAGGAACCGCCGGCGTTCGAATACTACCGTCCGTCTGATGGGACCGGCGTGGATCGGCTCGGTCTGCCGGTGTTTCGCCATACACACTCACTGAACGTCATGTACAACTTCCTGCGCTTCGTCTACCACGGCCGAATGCAAGAGATGGTCCGTATTCTCAGTCGCATCCTCCCGCTCAGGCAACGGGATGCGTCCAGCGAACTGGTGGTGCACGTTGCCGGACTGGAGGATGTCCATGATCAGATTCGCGCGTTCGACTACAGCTTCTCACCGGACAGTGATGATGGGAAGACCTTCGTGCGAATGAGATTCGCGGTTGAGAAAGACGCGACCCAGCACCGGGCATATCGCAATATGGTCACCCAGCGCGACCGCGAAGCGCGGCAGCTACTGGACCGCGGTCTGGAACACGTGGCGGGCTTGGAATTGGCCTTCACCGACATACGTCGTTCGCTCACAGACCAGCTACGAGAGCGGTACGCGTCTGAGGACAGTCTTGTGTCGCACCTAGACGGACTGGATAATCTTCTTGATCAGGAGTTGGCAAAGGTGTCGCTCTTCGAACGGCTCATCAAGCAGGTACTCGCAGGAGAAGAGGGGTACTGAGCACCCGCCCGCGGCGGCAACCTCCGTCACGCGCCTGAGTCAATACGCGCGGCCATTGCCTCCGCGATTCGCTGCGAAGTAACGCGGGGATCCTCCACCAGGACCCGCTTTCCGGCGACCAGATCCGCTATCCCGGTTTCCCGCGGATACCGAGGAATCAGGTGCAGGTGGAGATGGTCAATAGAGGCGCCGGCTGCCGGGCCCATATTGTAGCCCATGTTGAACGCGGCCGGATGATGAGTCTCCTCCAGTGTAGCCAGTGCCAGCGTCGTGAGTTGGTGAACACGCTGGACCTCCTCTGCCGTGAACTCGCGTATGTCCGTGATGTGCCTATTCGGAAAGATCATTACGTGGCCGGGATTGTACGGGTACAGGTTGACGGTGATGGTGAAGTGCTGGTCGCGGTAGACCGTGAGATCTACCACCTCCTCCGATCCGTCGCGGATAAGGCAGAGGATGCAACCGCTCGGCCGCTTCCCGCGGACATACTCCATTTTGTCAAAGTTGAAGAAGTAGTTCATTGATCGGTTGTGGGCGGCGTCAGATCCCGTAGGTTCAGCGGGTCCAAGTCCAGTTCCTTGCCTAACGCAAAGTAGTCAAGCAAGATGGGGTAGCTATCCAGAATTCTGCCGTAGTGCTCAAGCAGGTCAAGGTCCCGGGCCGCCTCTGCCTGATCCAGCGCCACCTCTCGCGCAGCATCCGAAAGCGCCTCAGCCCGTTCATCCACGTACGTGAGATACGCATCCCGTGCCCGGCGATACAGCTGCGTATCAGGTAGCGAGAGCTCGGTGACGTCCACGGAGATGATTTCCAGGTTGGGGAACGACTGGGGTAGCCGTGAGGCGAGTGTCTCCTCCACGTCTGCGTACCCAGCTGATTGTGAAATGAGAATGCTATAATCCTCCACCAATTCCGTGACGATGGACGAGACGCGCTGACTCAGAACGCTCTCCACCACGTCCAGGTACGCCCGCACGTCCTCCGGCAACAAGTCGCGCCGCTCCGCCAGACGGGGCAGCGCCTCAGGCAAAACAGAGTACCCAACCCGAACCGAAATATCATAGTCAAACGATGCGTCCTCTCCTAAGAACGCGGAGTAGACATCCCCAGACGGCAGAGCGGCGGAGAGCGCCGCGGTCGCCCGGCGGGGCGAAAGCTCATACCGGTACACGGTCATATTCGTGGGGATGATCCGCTGCCATCGCCACACAAAGGTCCCGGGCGCCACCACCTCAGTTTCCCAACCGCTTGTCTTGCTGAACAACACCGCATACGTGTTTGCCGGAAGGGTGACCTGGATCCACCCCACAAAGAAAACCGCACCGCCGATTACGATCAGCAGGACCAGGGTAACCAGTAGCTTTCTCATCTTGCTTCCTCCAGGGTTCGCTCCGGAACGGAGATCGCCGGCACACGTTCCGGCGCACACCACACAATAGGGGCAGCCACACGGTTCACCGGATGTGGAAGGGTAGACGACAGCGACTCCGGCTGCGGCGCCGGCGATCCATCAAGCGATTTGGTAAGCTCGCGCAGGCTCTCACGTGCCGCCGCCATCCAGGTCATACTACGAAATGCCCAACCCGAATGCAAGTCGCGGCTCCAATCCGCGTGGATAGGCAAACCGCAGCCGTGCTACACTGTTGGCGAGTCATGCAACACCGGTTGCTTTTCCGAACCCTCCGCGTGGTGGAGACAGGGAACGTATTCTCCTTTCTGGCGAGCCTCTTGGTACTCGGGCTGTTTCTCGTCGGCAACTATCAAGAGTTCCTGGACAACTCGCAATTCATGCTGCTGGATATTCTGGCGGTAACCAGCCTGGTGTGTGCATTCACGGGAATCTACTACCTCGTTGCGCTGGTCATGTGGATGGTGCGACGCCGCCATATCTTGCTCCTCCGGTTTTTCTACGCCCTTGCGGCTACCGCGGTTGGCGCGGTCCTCACTCTAGTGTTGAGCCTCCTTGAGGCGATCGCCGCTCCACTGTAACGCGATGAGTGATCAGGCGGTGCTGAAGACGGCTGCCGAGGTAGGGCGGCTACAACGTGCTGCGCAGCTCCTCCATGAGGTCTTCGCAGCTCTTCCGCATCAACTCAAACCCGGTATGAGCACTGCGGACATCCAAGCCGTGGCGCTGACTGAGATGCGAAGCAGGAGCCTCAGCCCCGCCTTGCACGGGTTCCAGGGATATCCTGAGTCAATCTGCGTCTCCGTCAATAACGTGGCGGCACACGGGCTTCCCGGCTCCACGACGCTCCGACCTGGGGACCTGATCACCGTCGATATCAGTGCGGATCTTGCGGGTTACAAAGCGGACAGCGCCTGGACCTACCTGCTGCCGCCCGTGAGCGCCGCTGCGCGCCGCTTGGTACGGATTGCCTGGCGAGTGACTATGGCAGGCGTCGCTGCCGCCCGCGGAGGCTCGCGGATGGGTGATCTTGGCGCGGCTGTCGCCGCCGCCGCACGACGAAACGGCTGCAGCGTGGTAACCAGCTTCACCGGCCACGGGATAGGGCGCGAGCTGCATGAAGGACCGGTGGTGCCCAATGAGGGACAAGCCGGCACCGGAACACCTATTGTCCCGGGGATGGTGTTCAACATTGAGCCGGTTGTGACGTCAGGGAACGGGGAGGTCACGCTCCTTGATGACGGCTGGTCGTACGTCACCGCGGATGGTTCGCTTGCCGCACAGTTCGAGCTCACGGTAGCCGTCCGAGCCTCCGGGCCCCAGGTACTCACGCTCTCCGCACTCGGCGGTGGGTGGACCCCCACCCAGCCGCCGTATGGCTGAACGCGGTTCCGTGGCTCCGGCCGTACGGTTGACACCACTGTGGGCGAAACCTATATTGAGCGGTACTCACACGCCATCTTAGCTCAGCTGGTAGAGCACGTGACTTGTAATCTCGGGGTCGTCGGTTCGAGTCCGACAGATGGCTTGACAGCAGACGGCAAGGTATTGTAGCTTACGGGTCCAGCGAACGTCATCGCGGACCGGGGCACCTGCAGAGCCGTGGTCTGAATGACG
>CAYTGY010000023.1:0-21889 GCA_964437265.1 uncultured Spirochaetaceae bacterium
ACCGCATCCGGAAATGCGTGCAACGCCGCTTCACCTTGACTGTGCTCAGGTTGTGGAGCGAGTCGATGCGAGCCGCCGCTTGCTGGAGCGTTCAGTCGAGCTACTCCGGGCCGCAAGCTACTCTCCGTCAATACGTGTTCCGTCGGCGCGGGCGAGCATTGGCGCCGCCGCGACTTCCGCCGCGCGTCGACCAATGAGCTCATAACCTTCACCGTTCGGGTGCACTCCATCGGGAAGCAACGCGGCCTCCTGTTCTCCGAATAGCTCGGTGCCATCAAAGAGGCAGATCCGTGAGTCGCCGTGCCGTCCCGGCTCCTAATCCGGCAAACTACAGTTGCGTGGCGTTGGATCGCAGAACGGCTACACCGTGCATCCATGGTATCAACTTGTTGATGCAGAGTTCGGGCTGGGCGGACTGTCCGAAGGACAGCCCGCCTTGCATCCATGGTATCAACTTGTTGATGCAGAGTTCGGGCTGGGCGGATTTGAACCGCCGACCCCTTGTCCCCCAGACAAGTACGCTAACCCCTGCGCTACAGCCCGATTCCCGTGTGGGAGACCTAACGTTAGCGATGGCGGTGGCAGATGTCAAGGTGCCGCTGTACCCGGTTGACGACGTGCTCCCGCGGACCTAGAGTTGAGCGCGGCCGTGTGAGCGGCCGGGGGAGACGCGGTATGAGACGCCTGATGGTTCTGGTGTTGATTCTGAGTGCCACGGCCGGCGCTGCGCAGCAGGCGGAGCTGGTGGTGCAGGCAGGTCGGCCCGTGGGTGACCTGATCGCTGTGAGTGATGACGGTCACTATGTCGCATCGGTCGGTGCGTGCGGGTTTGAGCGCTGTGTTCCGGAGATCATGATCTGGAACCGTGACGGACGGTTGTTGCGCGTGCTCAGGAGCGGTCTGGACGGCTTCTTCACGCGTGTCGAACTCTCTCCAGCAGGCAACCTGCTCGTAGCGAGCGGAACCACTCGTGGCGCCGGCTCACGCCCCGTGGCGGGGTTCGAGGTATGGGACCTGAGCGGTGATCTGCTCTGGTCGGTGGGCGAATCGCACTTCCGCGAGGGGGTGCAGGCAACCTTCAGCGCAGACGGGCGCCGCATTGCCGCAGTCGGCATGGACCCGGATGGGCGGCCTGTGCTTCATGTCTGGACCACGGATGGGACGCGGGCAACATCAGTGGCGCTTCCAACTCCTGAGAGCGATGATCCCTGGGTGACCGGGGCTCCGTGGGCGCCTACGTTTTCACCGGATGGAGAGCTCGTCTACTGCATCCAGAACGGAGACCGGATCACGGTTGTGGATCTGGGATCCGGTGACGCGCGGTTGTTCGCACGGACCGGTCCTATCACGGACCGCCTGGTGGTGGACAACGCCACCGGCCGGATCGCGGCCCTCGTGGCGCAGGATGCCGGAACCACCATCCGTCCGGGCGGTTGGGAGGAGCCGGTCAATGATGCACGGTTGCTGGTGTGGGATTCCGAGGGGACGGAGTTGGTGGATGCGGCAGTACACCGAACCGCCGGCTACGGCCCGCCGGCGTCCGGATTCGCCGCCACTGCCAACGGTGGGTTTGTGATCGCTCGCGAGCAGGACTCATACGAGTTGGCAAATGGTGTGGTGTTCGTCGAGCGTCGGTACGAGGTCACGCTGTTGGACCAGTCCGGGGCAGTGGTCAAACGGATCAGTAGCGGCAGCGGCTCGCCAGGCATTGTGGCGGTCGCACAGACCGGGGAGATCGTCGCCGTTGTTGGTGACCGGAGTGTCCGCATGTGGGACCACGCCGGCGAGACGCCGCGTGTGATCTCCGCCGGAACCGCATATCGGGAGCAGGTTGCCGTCAGCCCTGACGGGACGCGGTTTGTCACCGGGCCAAATCCGGCGGAGCTGTGGAGCATCGACGGCCGGTTGCTCGAGAGCTGGACCTACCCGCCTGATCGGGTTCCGCAGCGGCTGGCATTCACCCCGACGGGGAATATTCTCTCGCTAAATGTCTCAGGCTACGAGGTCAGAGATCAGCACGGACGATCGATCGAGCATCGCGAATTCTCCGGCTACGTCATCAATGACCGCGCCGCAACGAACGGCCGGCTCGCCTTCTTTCCAATGAGTTACGAGGGCGGGCTCCTCCTTGACGTAGCTACAGGTGACGGCATCGGCTTCTCTCACGCAGATCAACCGGTAGTAATGAGCCCAAATGGCTCCGTGATTCTGACCCGCGGCGAGCGCTCGGTTTCGCTCCACAGTCGCTCGGGCGAGTTCGTTGACGCGTTGTCCTTGCCGGACGGCCACATTGCCGCCGTCGCTGCCTCCAACAGTGGCCGGCTCGCATGGATTGCATCGGTCCCCGGCGGGGCGCGTCGCGGCGGATGGTCTGCGATGCGCCCGGCGCTGCAACTCGCATCTGTTCACCGTGACGGGGAGACAGTAGAGGTCGACTACCCGTTTGACTCGCTCCTTGGCGCAGGGCTGGTGTTTGGTCCGGAAGAGCAGCTTGCGCTCTTCAGTACCGAGGAGTCGGAGATCGTCCTGTTCACCGCACGCGGAGAGCTGCTTCGGCGTTTTGTCGGACATCGTGGCGGGGTTCAGGGCGTGACGTTCGTGCCGGGTGGTCGTCACATGGTCTCCATCTCCACGGACGGGACCATCCGTCTCTGGAACACGGAGAACGGTGAGTCGGTGAGTCTGGCGTCGCAGGGGCATGAGTGGGTAGCGTATACCGATGACGGTTTTTTTGACGCATCGCCTGGTGGCGGTGACCTTGTCGGAATCACCCAGGGCAGCCGCAGCTACCCCATTGAGCAATTCGCACTCCGGTACAACCGGCCTGACCTGATCTTGGCGCGGGTAGGCGTGGCTGGCCCCGATCAGATCGAGTACCTCCGACGTCAGCACGCGCGGCGGCTGGCTGCCATGGGGCAACTCGGGGCGCAATCGACCCACTCCCAATCGCTTCTGCAGGCAACGGTTCCTGCTGCGGAAATTGTGGAATGGAATCGGTTAGGCTCCGACCGTGTGGAGATCACCGCCCGATTCACTGCCCAGGCCGGTCTGGCCACGTATAACGTCTATGTCAACGGCGTTCCGGTTAACGTCCGGGAAGGCGTCCCGATCAGTGGCGAGCGCACTGACGTCACGGTGCGCGTCCCCCTTGGCAGCGGGGAGAACCGGATTGACGTGGGCTGCATAGACCAGTTGCTGACAGAGTCGGTTCGGGACACAATCGTGGTGGCCGGTGCACCGGCCCTGCGAGGTGACCTGTACTTCCTGGGGTTCGGCGTTTCGGACTACCAAGATCCCCGGCTGGATCTCATCTACCCGCGAAAGGATGTGTTCGACCTCGCCCGGCTCTTTGAGTCGATGGACGATACGTACGAGACCGTTACCACCCACCCATTCACCGACGCTGCGTGTACCGTGGATGCGTTTCGCGAGTCCAGGCGTCTGCTCGAAGATACGCAGATACACGACACCGTGGTGCTGCTGCTCTCCGGCCATGGCGTCCACGCCGCTGACCCCTCCGGCACCTACTACTTCCTCACGCATGAGACGGACCTTGACAACCTCTCAGAGACCGCCGTCGCCTTCTCAGAGATCCAGGATCTGGTGGACGGAATCGCCGCGCGCAATAAACTTGTGCTCTTGGACACCTGTGAGTCGGGGGCGTTTGATGAGGAGACTATCGGCGGTCTTCTGGCCCAGGTCGATGCAGGCACGGTGCGGTCGCGAACCATCCGTGGGCTTTCCGTGCATTCGACCGGATCAGGTTCAGCACCCGAGGCGACTGACTCGCTTAGCGGGATTGATATCCGCGGCTATCTTCACCAGCGTGATCGCTACCTCTTCAACGACCTGATGCGCCGTACCGGCGCCATCGTCTTCTCAAGCTCTCGTGGCGGCGAGCTCTCCTATGAGCCGTCAACCTACCAGGCGGACGGCAATGGCTTCTTCACCGGAGCGGTGATAGACGCGATTCGGTCTCCAGCGGCGGATGCCGACGGCGACGGCCGCGTCTCTACCGCGGAGCTGCGCCTCCCGGTGATGGAGGCGGTGTCCACTCGATCCGGAGGCTTGCAGAACCCAACCGTGGACCGGGACAATCCACTCATTGTATTCACCTTTCCGCTCCCGAGCGACGCACTCGACGCAGCCTCGCCACAGGAGCTCAACGCATACCTTCGCGCCGCTGCAACCGCTGGGAATACACCGCTCGTACGTGAGCTGCTTCAGCGCGGGGCACGGGTCTCCGCCACCCGCGACGCGCCCGGGGTGAGCCTTGCCCGGAGCGCGTGGGAGGCAGGGAACGTATCCACCGCGTGGGTGCTCGTGGAGGCAGGTGCACCGCTTCCCCCGGGCATGGCCGTTTCAGAGATCGCCGCCGGTAACGGGGCGCGTGTCCAGGCGGCGCTGCGCTCCGGTACGGTGATTGAGACCGACGGTCGTGACCGCGCCTTCTGGCACGCCGTTCAGCAAGATTCTGAAGAAGCGGTGCGACTTCTCCTGAGTGCCGGTGTCTCTCTGGACCCCGCCGCCGCGCCGCGCTGGTCACCGGTCGTTCGTGCGCAAGCGCTCGGCTTCCCAGACCTGGCCCGTCTCATCACTGACCGGCAAGACGCTGCGGTGGAACTGGTTCAGGCTATCTATGACGGGAATGCGGCGGAGGCTGCGCGGCTGATCGAGGACGGCGCGCCGGTCAATCTCAACGTCGGGGTGACGCCCCTGATCGCGGCGGCGGACCGCCCCAATCTCCTACGGCTACTGATTGACCACGGTGCCCGTCCCTGGGCCAGAGATCGGGACGGGAAGAGTGCCCTGTTCCATGCCGCGGAGGGTGGCCATCTGGTGTCCGTAGCGCTGCTCCTTGACGCCGGAGCGGATCCGAGTGTCGCGTCGCTCCTGGGGGTTACACCGCTTCTGGCCGCACACACCCAGCGGCACCGGGAGGTGGTAGCACTGCTCGAGCGCCGATGAGCAGGACCTGCCGCGCGGTTCCCGGCAAGAGGTAGCAGGCCCCGGCTCGCCCAGATCGCGGTAGCTGAGCGCCGGCAGGGTATGGTACCCTCCGGGTTATGGACGCGAAGCTGCGGGTGCTGGTCAACCACCTGGACTCAATCTTCTACGGGCCGGGCTGGCACGGACCGGAGCTGTTCCTAACCCTGCGGGAGCTCACGCTGGAGCAGGTTCGCTGGAGCGATCCGCGGGAGGACTTGAGCGCGTGGAAGCTCGCACTGCACTGCGCCTACTGGAAACACGTGGTGACCGCACGGCTCAGCAGCTCACCGCCGCCGTTCTCCCGGGAACCGGAGGATTGGCCAGAGCCCTCAGCCGGGAATGATCAGGAAGCGTGGGAGACTGACCTTCAATTCCTGGTGGAGTCTCACGAGGCGCTCAAGCGCGCGGTAAAGGCGTTGGACCCCGAACGGCTCGCTGAGCCATACACCGGCTCTGAGGGCGCGGACCGTATGAGCAATGAGGCGCTCATCCTCTCAATCGCCGCTCATGACGCGTATCACACCGCGCACATCAGAAACGTCGGGATCCCGGGGTTCGAGCGGCGGTAGCGCACACCTCAGCGGCCGTACTACTCGAACCACTCAAACGCGTCTATGATATCCAAGTACACCCCGTCGAATCCGGCAGCCACGATGCGGGAGAGATACGCGTCATCGCCGGTAGCAATGATCGCTTGCCATTCCGGCTCCCAGTAGGCGACCACGTAGTTGCCCCGCCAGATCCGGTTCTCCGCCACAATCCACTCCGGGCGCTCCTGGTCCCACTCAGGGACCCAGTAGTACCGGTAGTCCTCCGCTTCGCCAATGCTCATATAGCTGATCACCAGCCGCTGTGCGCCGCCAGGTTTGGTCTGGAGCTTCGCTACTTCAGCCGATGTGAGCATGGTGTCACCGTAGAACGCGTCGATGATCAGCAGGTCGTACGTGGTTTCATCCATCGCTGAAAGGTAGGCGGAGCGGCTCTCGAACTGGTCTGGGTTGAGGAGGTACAGGAAGTTTTGCACCTCGCTCATCTGCGTCACAGCGCCGGCAGACACGTGATGCGGCTCAGCCGGGTAGGTGGGGATAGTGTCCAACTCTCGTGAGTCCGCCGCAAAGGAGAGGAAGCCGCGCGCCTGGTTTTGCGCATAGGAGTCATCCATGTTTGCCGGCGTGCTGCAGTAGTCGGTGACCAGCGCTACCACGCCGGCCGCCACCGCTTGCTCCAGGTAGCCGCCCATCCACTCGGTATCCGCCTCAGAGGTTGGCTCGTCGTCCTGGTCATATCCGTAGAAGAGATCCTCGCGGGCTTGTGCGGTTATCACACCGGCATAGTCGGTGTCCAGGGTGCCATCGGGTTGGCCGTTGGCGGTCAGCAGGTCCTGCCCGTTCTGCGGTATCACCCCGAATGACGGGTTGTCCGCCCGCGCGGTGGTTGCGATGAGCGTGACAAAGTCACGCATCTCCTGCCGAAAGTCTACTCCAGGATACTCCGGGGTATGGTTGCACCCTGCCAAGAGCATCAGCACCATACCTACTACTCCTACGCGACGCATACTCAACCTCCCGCAGCCAACAGTGGGCTGCCGTCAGTACCGTACCCAGCGCAGGATCTCTCCAATGGTGAAACGCTTGCCGGTCATCAAGATCCCAACGCGAAAGATCTTGGAAGACATCCAGACAACGACCACGATGGTTGCCGTCAGTATGCCGATAGAAAGAAGCACCTCCCACACGGCCGGCGGATCCAACAGGATTCGGATCAGCATAACAATCGGACTGGTCATTGGGAAGTAGCTCAAGCCCACCACCAGCGGCGAGCTCGGGTTCATGATGAAGCTCGAGATGAGAACCAACGGCACAATAAGAAAGATAAGCAGGAAGATGCCCAGCTGACCCAGATGCTGCTCATCTTGCGCGCCGGCTCCCAGTGCTCCGTACCCGGAGGCGTAGAGAAAGAACGCCAGGATAAAGAACACTACCAGGAGCGCCAGGTTTCCGGCATTGAGAGAGGCCGGGACGCTGAAGTTGGCCGCCGGGCCCACCACTTCCGCCAGAAGCAGCGCGACGGAAACCCAGATTGCGTACTGGACCAGCCCGGCCAATCCCTTGCCAAGGACTTTGCCAAAGAGTAGCTCGATTGGCCGTACGGAAGAGAGCATCAGCTCTACCGTCTTGGATGTTTTCTCAGTCAGCACCGACCTGCCGATCATCTGCCCGTAGAAGAGCACCGTCATATAGATCAGCATGACAAAGGCCAGGACCACGAAAAACACGGACATGAAGTCGCTCTCTGAGCTCGCACCGCCGCTCTCAAGCCGATGGGTCACCAAACGCGGTTTCTGCATCAACTCGCTCACCTGGTCTGCATCCAGGCCCGCGCGAGTCAGGCGTTGCCGCACAACGTACCGGCCAATGATGCCGTTGAGTGTCTCCGACACCGCAAAATCCGTACCGGTGCGGGAGAAGTAGTCGTAGGATGATGCGTCCAGGATGTTCTCAGGCACCCTGAGGACGCCGTGGACCTCCTCATTGAGGACCCGCTCTTTCTGCGCTTCCAGATCTGAAGCCGCACGAACGGAAATGTTTGAGCCTGCGAGCGACTGCTGGAGGAGCGTGGTCAGCTCAGGCCGGCTTCCCACCACCACAACCTGGGTATCCGGGCTCACCGAGGGGCCTCGCGAGGCCAGGAGGCCGGGGAGCACGGAGATTGCCAAAATCAGAAACGGGCCAATGATGGTTATTACCACAAACGCCTTATTGGCGGCGGTCATTTTAAATTCCTGTTTGAGCACGATCATGAGCTTGTTCATGCCACTTCCTCCACCGGCTTGCCCACCAGGTCAACAAAGATCTTGTGTAACGACGGGGAGACCAGCTCAAATCTGCGGATTGATACCTTGCCCACCAACGCTGCGAGCATCTCATCCGCGTCCGCTCCATCAGCGAGCTCCGCTTCAATCCACCGCGGATACCGAATAGTGCTCTTCACCATTGGAAGACCGTCCACCACCGCGTCATCGCCGTCAAACTCCACAATGACCGTGCGAGTCCCGTGGCGGTCCTTTATCTCCTCCATGGTTCCGGAAATGACCTCTCTCCCCTTGTTGATGATGAATATGTCATTGCAGATCCGCTCGGCGTGATCCAGGATGTGCGTTGAGAAGAGGATAGTCTTCCCACTGCGGCCCAGCTCCAGGATGGTATCTCGCAAAAGGTCCGCGCTTACCGGGTCAAGGCCTGAGAACGGCTCGTCAAAGAACAACAGGTGTGGATCGTGCACAATGCTACCAATGAACTGCACCTTCTGCGACATTCCCTTTGACAGCTCATCGATCTTCTTGTGCTTCCATCCCGTGAGCTCGAACCGATCCAGCCAATAGTCAATCCTGGGCTGTATTTCCGTCCGGGTCCGCCCCTTGAGCTCGCCCAGGTAGGTCAGCATGTCGTTGACGGTCACCTTCTTGTAGAGCCCACGCTCCTCAGGCAGATACCCGATTCGCTCTTTGTCGCTCTCTCCTATCGGCTTCCCATCAAAGAGAATGGTGCCTTGGTCAGGCGCGATGATGTTCATGATCATCCGGATGGTCGTCGACTTCCCGGCGCCGTTTGGGCCCAAAAGACCGAAGACGCCCCCCTTGCGCGCGGTGAACGAGACCTCATTGACCGCCACTAGGTCTCCGAAGCGTTTGGTGACGTGTTGGAGCTCAATCATAGCTTCTCCTGACAAAGCACCCGTTGGGAATTGAAGGATGATTGGGGCGCGTGCCTACACTACAAACGACGGCTCACTCGGTCAACGGAAGCCGGGCATGTTGTCGCAGCAACGCTCTGAGTACCGCTGCCGGAACCGGCCGGCTGAAGTAGTATCCCTGCATCACGGGGCACCCGATCTCTTCCAGGATAGCGACCTGCGCCGCGCTGCTCACACCTTCTATGATCACCGACTTCTGCCGGGCCATGATGCTTGCCACAATGCTTGCCAAGTAGTCACGCTCCGACCTACTGCTCTCAATCCCCTCAAGGAAGCTCTTGTCTATCTTCATGGTGGTCGCGGGAATCCGCTTGAGGCTACTCAAGGATGACAAGCCGCTGCCAAAGTCGTCTATCCAGATATCAACGCCCAGCTCAGAAAGCGCGCTGATCCGCCCAATTGAAGCCTCCGGATTCTCCATGCTCTGCGACTCGGTCAGCTCCAGCTTCAGTCGCGACGGCGGCAGGCGTTGCGAGCCTTTGAGCGCGCCGTCTACCACTTCAATGAGAAAGTCATCCGATAGATCTATGGCGCTGATGTTGAGTGTCACGAAGATTGGGTCATCCTGCGGCCATTCGGTGGCTTCCTTGCAGGCCTGATAGAGGGCCCACCGGTCGATTGCCTGAATGAGCCGGGATTGCTCGGCGAGTGCAATGAAATCGGCGGGCATGAGGAGCCCTCGGTTAGGATGGTTCCATCGTATGAGCGCTTCGGCGCCCACGATTGTGGCGGTTCCGTCGCGAACCGTGACGATTGGCTGATAGTGCAGCTCCAGCTGGTCCGCATCGAAGGAGTGTTGGAGATCACTTACCGTCGAGATGCGCTCGACGGACACCTCATGGAGCTCGCGGTCATAGAGCAGGAACGGTGCGTTCTGCTCCTCCGCCTCAACGCTGGCGGAGTTGGCGTGCCGGATGACGGTCTCAACGTCGTGGCCGTCAACCGGGAAGACTGAGACGCCGATATGTGCGGTGATGTTGATCACCGTTGCGTGATGCCGGTACGGGACGCAGATCGTCTCCCAGAGCTTGGCTGCGACTACCGCAGCGTCCGTGGTGTGAGCTATGGCGGGCAGCAGGACCACCAGGATTGTGCCGGAGAACCGAAACACGATGTCTCCGCTTCGCAAGCACTCCTTCATCCGGTTGGCGGTGTGCTCCAAGAGGATGTCCCCGATTCCCATGCCGTGGGTCTGGTTGATTCGCTTGAAGTTCTTGAGACTCACGAACAGCACTGCTCGCAGCGCATCCGTGCGGGAGCGACGCGCGGTTTCCAACTCTTTGGTCAGGATCTCCGTCAGCGAATGGCGGTTAAACAGGCCGGTCACCGGATCGTAGTGTTCGTACACATCCAACCGTGACTCAGTCTCCGCCAACTTGCTGATGTCGTGCGAGAAGACCAGGACGTGGCTAACGGTTGCCTCCATCTGCTCCAGCGTGCGCTCCTCGTCGGCCGCCCGGTACGGATAGAAGGAGACGTGCATATGCTTGTCCACCGAGCCAAACCTGAAACGCTCTATGTAGTGTACTTCCTCTCCGGCGAATGCCTGATCCAGCCGCTTTTTGATGCTCCCCTCAAATTTGCGCTCACCCCATACTTCCGCCACGGTCTTGCCCAGGATCTCATCACGAGAACGTTCAATGGTGCTGCAATAGGAGTCGTTTACGATGCTGTATCGATAATCGCGGTCAATGAGGGTGATGAAGTCACGGGAGAGATTGACAATGTATTCATAAGGGTTCGCCACGCCAAACCGCTCCGCTCCCGTCGAGCATAGACCCCTGCCCATTGTTCGTCAACGCGCCCTTGACGAGTGACGCCACATTCACGATCTTGTCCGAACCGCAGACATTCCGCTAGAACTTCCGGACCTGAGCCGCTGCATTTGCATCTTCAGCATAGCCGTTCACCAGCAGTGGTTCAGGTCCTTTCTCTGTCCCACACCGTCCGCACCTGCACCCGGAGGGCTCCGCCAGGACGCCGCCCGACGGAGCACGGCAGGGATGGCGAGGCTAGTCTGCGGCGCCGGCGGGGGCAGCGGCTGCGTCCAGGATCTGGACACTGGCCGCCTCGCGCAACTCTTCCACGTAGCCGTTGATCAGCTCAGCCTGCTTTTCTTGCATCAGGTACTGCTCCACCTGGTCACGGACGTCGGCCAGCGGGACCATCCCGCCGTCAATGCGTTCGGTAACCTGGATCACGTGGAACCCGAACTGGGTCTGCACTACCTGAGATATTTCGCCCGGCTGAAGCGCGAACGCGGCTTCTTCAAAGGGGGCAACCATCTGTCCGCGGCCAAAGGTGCCCAACTGCCCGCCCTGGGCCGCACTAGGTCCTTCGGACCGCTCGCGAGCGAGCGCGGCAAATTCCGCACCCTCAATAAGCTGGTCTCGAACGCCCTGTGCACGCGAGCGAGCGTCCTGGATCTCTTCATCCGTGGAGAGTCCCTCCGTAGAGATCAGGATATGGCGAGCGGCAATCTGTTCCGGCTGCTGAAAAAAGGACGGGTTCTCCTCGTAGAACGAATTGATCTCCTGGTCCGTGACCTCAAGCGGCTCGGTCAACTGCTCGTTGACCACCAACTGTATCAGGAGACTGCGCTCTATCTCCGCCTTCAAATCCTCCTCCGTGGTTCCCCCTTGCGTGAGCGCATTTTGCCATGCCTCATCTGTAGGAAACTGGCCCCGGATCTGCTGGAATTGCGCGTCCTTCTGTTGCTGGGGGGCGGTGACTCCCTGGGAGATGGCCTGCTGGTAGATCAACTCCTCTGCAACAAGCTGATCCAGTATCTGCTGCCGGAGTTGTGGCAGATCTGACTCCGACATCTGTTGTCCCTGCATGGCCAACTGCTGTTGTGTTCGAAGGAGTGCGGTCTCATAGTCCTCACGAAGGATACCCACTCCGTTTACCGTTGCCACGTACTTGTCAGGATCTCCGGTCCCAATCAGTGTCCCTGCCGGCTCCTCGGTGGTGGCCCCGTTGTCAGCCTGGGTTCCGGACCCCTGGTCCGTGGTCTCTGCCGGTTCGGCCGTCTCCGTCTGTTCCGGCTGAGCGTCCTCTTCTCCGTTGCCTCCGGCAAAAAGCATTCCACCTGTGGCAAGCACTAGAATGAGCCCCAGTATTGCGACTCTGACTATGCGATTCATGATGACTCCTTGTTGAACGGGGAATGAACGATGTAATGGTACGTTCTTGATGATAGCACAAAGCTACGAGCCTTCCCTGCGGCTGTCAAGAAAGCATCCGGCGTTTGCCCGTGGAGCGTGTCACGTTTGCGGTGGTATGGAGGACTTGTTGAGCATCTCGCGGTACAGGAACTCCCGCTTGTGCAACATGCTCATCGGAATCTGGTACGCCTCTTCGATGTTCTCTCTGGTATAGAGCTTTGCCGTCGGCCCAACCTTGAAGCTACCGGTTCGCGAGAAGAGCAGCAGATACTGCGAGTACTTCTGCGAAAGCTCCAGGTTGTGGACCGAGAAGTAGATGGGGATACTCCGCTGCTCGCTCACACTCAAGAGGAAGTCGAACGCCCGCTCCTTCTGCGGCTCCTCCAGTGCAAATACCGGCTCATCCATCATGATGATCTTTGACCCGTATAGGAGGCTGAACCCAATGATGGCCCGCTGGAGCTGGCCCTTCGCCAGTTGCTGCGTCTTCAAGTGCAGGAAACTATCCAGTTCCAGTTCTCTCCGTATGTCTTCAAGAAAGCCCGGGTTGTGCTCTTCATGGAATCCCTGCTCATAGACCGTTTCCATCAGGTTTCCGACAGTGTCTTCCGTCTCAAACTCCATGTTCTGGTAGATGAAGGAGACATACCGGTTGCGCTCGTGTTCCAGCCCAGGGTCCAGGGCCGCATCTACAAAGTCCGACGACGGTCGTCCAAAGATGCTGACTACGCCGGACTGCGGGAAGAGACGCGCACCGGCAAGCAGGAGCAGCGTCGACTTGCCGATGCCGTTCTGACCGACCACCGCCATCATCTTTGACGGCAGGTCGACCGTTACGCTGTTGAGCACTTGGGTCACTTGATCCTCGTGCTCAACCGTTACGAGCTGTTGGTCCACAACGCCAAACTCACGCTTGGGGTAGGCAAAACTCACGTTCTGGAATTGTACGGCTACATCCATACCACAAGTGTACGCATAAATGCAGACCGAGTAGAATACCGGCTGATCAATCCGTGTACTCACGGGTGGAGGAACGATGATTCAGATCGACAACCTGAGCAAGACCTATTCAACCGGTTCGAAGCCGGCGCTCGATCAGCTCTCGCTCTCTGTGGAGCCAGGTGAGTTGTTCGGCTTTCTGGGACCAAACGGAGCAGGGAAGACAACGACAATCAAGATCCTTGTGGGGCTGCTGCGTCCGGACACCGGGAGCGCTTCAGTGGCCGGAATAGATGTACTGTCTGATCCGCTGGCGGTGAAAGCGCGGATTGGCTACGTGCCTGATGAACCAATCCTCTATGAGACGATGAGCGGTGCGCGGTTTCTCCGTTTCATCGCCGACGTCTTTGGCGTGCCGGCCGAAAAGCGAACGGTGATAGAAGAGCTGGCCGAGCGCTTCGAGATCAAGGATGTGCTCGGCGACAAGATCTCCTCCTACAGCCACGGAATGCGGCAGAAGGTGTCTATCATCGCCGCGTTGCTCCATGATCCGGAGGTCTTCATCCTGGATGAGCCGATCGTGGGTCTTGATCCGCGATCATCGTTTCTGCTCAAGGAGACTATGAAGGAGCGGTGCGCGGCGGGAAAGACGGTGTTCTTCTCCACCCACGTGATGGAAGTTGCCGAACGTCTCTGCGACCGCGTGGGGATTATCCGGAATGGATCGATGATCGCCGTAGGCCCGTTCGCGGAGCTCCGTCAGCGGGCCGGAAAGAGCGATGTGAGCCTTGAGCGGCTGTTCCTGGAGTTGACTGATGAAGACGACCGCACTACTGAAAGCGAAGATTGAGGGAACCACCTTCTTAGGTGGGGGCCGACTCAAGCAGCTGCGCGAGCGGGATCAGCTCTGGGTCCTCCCGCTTGCCGTCGTGGGAATCGTCGCCGCGGCCGGGACATTCGTTTGGCTGCTGGTCCTCAACTACACCGGGCTCTATCAGCTAGGACGCGCAGTAGGACAACCCGCCTTGCCGCTCTACGTGTCGGTTCTTGCCACGTGGGTGCTGACATTCGTGGCCGGAGTGCCACTCGCAATATCCGTGCTCTACTTCTCGCGTGACGCCCGGATTCTGGTACCGTTGCCGCTTCCGGCGTGGAAGATCGTCACGGCTAACCTGGGGTTGCTATACCTCTACTCATTGCCGGTTGTTCTCATACTGTACGTGCCGGCTGTGGTGGTTGTCGCGGCAGCTGAGGGAGTGAGTGTTGCGATGGTTCTTGGGGCCGTGCTGACAACCGGGACCGTTACGCTGGTCCCGCTTGCCGTAAGTGTGGTGATTGTGACGCTGATTGCGCGCGTTGTCCGGCTCAGCCGGTATCGCACCGCGCTCGAGGCGCTCGGAATGGTGCTGTTGGTGGTAGTGCTTGTTGGCGTGCAGCTGCTGCTCTCGCGCACCATGGCTACCGGTGGGCCTGAGCAACTACTACAGGGACGTATTGCTGAGCTGATTCTCTCAATTCAAGACGCCATTCCGCCGGCGGCGTGGGCTGCCGGTGGTCTGTTTCCCGGGGGACTGGGCGGGCTTCTGCTGTTTGTGGTGCTCTCCGTGGCGCTGATCGCCTGCGTGGACGTGTTTGCGTCAGCCGGGTTCCTGCGGCAAGTTGCGGTGCAGTCGATGACGCGGACGCGTCGGCGCCGCGGCGGGCGGGAGTCGGTGGACCTTTCGCCACGTCCGACGGTGCGGGCACTCGCGGATCGCGAGTACGCGATCCTGACATCCAACTCCACCTTCATCTTTGAGACCGCTGGCGAGGTCCTCATCTTCCCGCTGATTCTGGGGATCATGGCCATTGCCACCCCAGGTGAGGTTACGCAAGAGCTCCTCCCGTTTGTCACCGACAGCCCGTACATCTTCCCCATTCTGCTGGGGTTATTGGTGCTGCTGTCTACCATCAATACGGTGAGCTCGACAGCGCTCTCGCGAGAAGGGGCGTCCTTTGACCTATCGCTTTCGCTCCCATTGCCCGGTTCGCTTCACGCGCGCGGCAAGATGCGAAGCTATCTCCAGCTCTTCTACCCCGCGCTGGTGCTCAACGCCGTCATCGCAACTGCGCTCATCCGGCTACCGTGGACTACCGCAGTGCTCCTGTCGCTCTGTGCCATCCCGTTCCTCGTGCTCACCGTGAGCGCGAACACGTTTGCGGATCTGCGGCGGCCGCTGCTGAGCTGGTCACATCCACAACAGGCGATGAAGCAGAACATGAACGTCTTTGTGGGAATGGGGCTGTCACTGCTGGGGATCGCCGTGGGGATTCTCCCCGGCATAGGCGTCATTCTTCTTGGCGCCTCACAGACGATTGGTGTGCTGGTTGCCGTCATCGTGGTCAGCGTGATCGCGGTCTTTGCATTTCGGGCGGTTCTTGCCTACGCGGACAGACGTTACGGGCGCGGATTCGCGGCGGCGTAGCAACCTCTTGCCATAGCTGCTGATACTGCTATACGCTCGCGGGGGGGAAGGGGGATGTATGGCAGTCCACGAGGGTCAACCGGTACTCCACTACGGCGCCACCATTGATGATGCGCGTGGCCTGCTCATCCTGCTCCACGGACGCGGAGCAGGCGCGGCGGATATCTTGGGCATAGCACGCGAGCTGGACATTGGCGATCTCTGCTGCTATGCGCCGGAGGCCGCCGGCGCCAGTTGGTTCTCATACAGCTTTCTGGTTCCCGTCTCCCAGAACGAGCCCGGCGTCTCATCAGCCATGTCGGTCATTGACAGCCTCATCACGGAAGCCGACCTGGACGACATCCCGCGAGATCATGTCTTTCTTCTGGGTTTCAGCCAGGGGGCATGCCTGGTGCTCGAGTATGCCATGCGCAACCCGGATCGCTATGGCGGCGTTGTTGCGTTGAGCGGAGGTCTCTTGGGCCCGCCTGGCTCGCAGTGGATTGCAGACGGCTCTCTTGAGCAGACGCCGGTGTTCATAGGATCAAGCGACACTGACCCGCACGTGCCGCGTTCACGGCTTCAGGAGACCGCAGATGCATTCTCGGCAATGGGTGCACGCGTAGATCTCCAGCTCTATCCCGGAATGGGTCACAACGTGAATGAGGATGAGCTCGTCCGCATTCGCGCGCGTATCGAGTCAGGCCTGGCTGAGTAGCCTCGCCCCCGTTCTGACCTCCAGCACCTGCCGCAGAAAACCCTCCCAGTCCTACCTCGACAGTATCAATGATTGATACATATAGTTGTTAATATGCCCTTTATGTGCTCCTCAGCTTGATTTATTCAAGGTTAAATGTTAATATCCTTAATGGAGGAGCACATGGAACTTCGAGTCAGCAAGTGCCCCGCCTGCGGGAACAACCATTTCGCCATATCTCGGCTGGTGTGCACCAGCTGTGGCACCGCCGTAGAGGGTCGGTTCTCCGTCTCCCGTCTGGCGACGCTCTCAGAAGAGAACATCTCATTCGTAGAGACATTTCTCAAATGCCGTGGCAACATCAAGGAGGTCGAGCGTGAGCTGGGCATCTCCTATCCCACCGTTCGCAGCAGACTCGATCGGGTTGTCACACAGTTTGGGCTGGCCACTGAGGAGAACAGCCAGAAGAGCCGCAAGGAGATACTCGAGGCTCTCGATCGCAATGAGATGACACCGGAAGAAGCAGTTGGCGCTCTGAAGGCGCTCCGCGAATAGGAGGGTGAGGATGAACGACGAACGAGAGATGATCCTTCGGATGCTCAAGGACGGCAAGATATCCGTTGCGGAGGCACAAGCCCTGCTTGGAGTGCTCGAGGAAGAGCGGGATGAGACCGGGTTCTCCGCCGCGCCGGCACGCGAGGCGACCGGGGACGCCGGATCAACCACGGCACGCCCCGGTGGCGACACCGAACACGCGGAGCACGCCGGGGACCGCGAGCACGCTGAGGATCACCACGAGCGGCACGCGGACGAGGACGCCCATGAGCATCGTGGGGACAGAGGGCCGTTCGATTTCAAGATCGATCTTGACGGGCTCTCCGAGTCCGTGCGGCAGACTATGCGCGGGGTGTCCGATGCGCTCAAGGGTGCCTTTGACGGCCTGGCTGACCTCGATATTGGTGCGGAGATCCACCGCGCAATGGGACGGAACCGGGCTGAGACCGAACGAGACGCCACCCTCTCAGCGGAGGGGGCTACCGGCTTCAGCGTGCGAAACGACTGGGGTGATGTCCGGGTGACCGGCGAAGAGCGGTCCGATGTCGCGGTGGTTGCACGCGTCTCCGCGTGGGGAGCGTCAATGGAAGAGGCGCAGCAGACCCTTGCCGGTGTCACCGTCTCACTCCAGCTGGACTCAGACGGGATTATCGTCCTCAAGGAGGGTCTCCCAGACCAGCCGCGCCGGCGGGTCCGGATTGACTATGAGGTGCGGGTCCCCACGGCACTCAATCTGCGAGCCCACACCGCAAGCGGAGACCTCTGGATTGAGGGTGTCACCGGCACCCATCAGGTGAGTACCGCCTCAGGTGACATCACCATCGCCGATGCCCGCGACGCGCTGACGCTCTCCTCAAAGAGCGGAGACGTGGTATTGGGCGCTACAGAAGGCAACGTGACCGTCTCCACGCTGAGCGGTGACATCAGTGTCAACGGCTTCAGCGGTGAGTTGCACGCAACAACCAAGAGTGGCGACGTGCGCGTGGAGGGGGCATCCGGGCAGTTCACGCTCAAGACGCTCAGCGGCGACGTCGACCTTGATGTGGACGCCCTGGAGGGGCCTCTGCTGGTCTCCGCCGTGAGCGGTAGTATCCGAGTGACGCTGCCGGATCAGGTGGCGGCTACCCTACGGGCCAAGACGGTCACCGGAGAGATCAGCTGTGACCTCCCGCTGGACGCCGGGGCAAACCGAACCTCGAGCCTGGTACAGGCAACCGTCTCCGGCGGAGGGACGGAGGTGGAGCTCAGCACGGTGAGCGGAGACGTTCACCTGGAGTAGGAGCGTTACGCGCTCTGAAGCTGCTTTCTGAGCGACGGTGCGTCCGTGACACCGGCATTGACGCGGACGGGCGTACCGTGAGCATCCAGGACATAGGTGGTGGGCACGGTGTGGACGTGCCATCTACCGGCGGTCTCATGATCCACGGTGGTATCCACGGTCACAATCTGAACCTGCTCACCAAGCTCCGCACGCAGCATCTCCAACGCCGGCTCCTGCGCGTATTTGCAGGAAGAACAGATCGGTGAGGTGAAATAGAGGATGGTGGGGACTCCGCGACGGGTTGCGCTCAGCACCGGATCCGAAGCCGCTACGCCCGCGGCGCTCTTGAGCCGCGTCCGTCGGGCCACTAGTACGGCAGCCGCGCCGCCGCCAAGCAGTGCTCCTGTAATGATGAGCCGAATCAGTATCTCCATGCTATGCCATCCGTGAATGCTTGAATCCCGGGACACCCAGTCTGTTGAACTGGTAGTACATCCAGCATCCCAGACAGAATCCCAGCCACAGGTTGAGATTTGCCAGCACAATCACCACCCAGACGAGCGCCCAGCCAATAACTGGAGCGCCGGCGGAGAGCGTGAAGAATCCCGCCGCGTTGAAGAGCCCGCCCACCAATGAGGCGAATCGGTGCGGCGCGTGCTGATCCGGCTGGGGATTCGCGGCCACGCCGAGCGAACGGTAGACGTAACGATACAGCAACGCGAACGGGGCAAACGCTGTGCCGGTGGCCCCCAACAACTGTGCAATGGCGGTGGCCAGAACTATCCAGCGATTTCCCAGCACAAAGGCGGTGAGCAACAGAACAATCACCGTGGCCTGCGACGCCTTTAGCGCGTGCTGATCGACCAATGGGCTCGTATTTTGCAACATTCACGACCTCCAAACTCTACTAACAAACGTAAGATAGTAAACATTATCGTTCGTGTCAACTCTATCCACCCCTGACGCTTTACCTTGACGACGCACCGCGGCGCTCGTATCCTCTTCTCACACACCGAATAAAGGAGCACGAGCATGGCAGACCTGCAGGCGAAATACATGGGGATTGCGTTGAAAAACCCGTTGATAGCCGGAGCATCCAGTCTTACCAGTCACATGGACAGCATCAAGAAGATTGAGGACGCAGGCGCCGGCGCGCTCGTGATCTCGTCACTGTTCGAGGAGCAGATCCAACTCCAGCGCTACAAGATGGAGAAGGACATGAGCTACTTTGACAATCTAGATGCGGAGATCCAGTCGGTATTCCCGCCAATTGAGCATTCGGGTCCCGAAGAGCACCTGATGTGGGTCCGTAAGACCAAGGAAACGGTGCAGATTCCGGTGATCGCCAGCCTCAACTGCGTCAATACGGAGACGTGGGTAGAGTGGGCGCTCAAGCTGGAAGAGACCGGCGTGGACGGGCTAGAGCTCAACTTCTTTGCGGTCCCCACTGAGCTCGACCGTGCCTCGGCCCAGATTGAAGAGCACGAGCTCACCACACTCAAAGAAGTGATGGCAAAGGTGAAGATCCCGGTCAGCGCCAAGCTGAGCCCCTTCTATACCAGTCCGCTCAATGTCATCAAGCGGATGGATGAGGCGGGGACCGCCGGCTTTGTCATCTTCAACCGTCTCTTCCATCCCAGTTTCGATATAGACAAGGAGACCACCGCATTCCCCTTCAACTTGAGCAGCCCAAATGACCACCGGCTTCCCATCCGCTATGTTGGGCTTCTGGCGGAGCGGCTGAAGGGATCCATCTGCGCATCAAACGGCATCCACACCGGCGCGGATGCGATTGAGGTACTGCTTGCGGGAGCCAATGTCTTCCAGGCGGTGAGCACGCTGTACATCAACGGCGTGGACCACATCAAGACCATGCTCGAGGACATGGAGACCTGGATGGACCGCAAGGGCTACGGATCGCTCTCCGACTTCCGCGGCAAGCTTAGTGTGGCCCGCAGCGACGACAAATGGACCTACAAGCGGGCGCAGTACGTCAAGATGCTGCTGCAGGCGGACAAGTACGTCCAGCGCCAGACCGCCCTGTAGCCACGCTATGACGGTCGCACGCAGCGTCTTCGGCTCGATTCCCAATGGGCGGGAAGCGAGCAAGTTCGTGGTAGCTAACGACAACGGGTACCAGATCACACTCACCAATTACGGCGCCACGCTGGTAGGGGTGCATGCTCCGGACCGAGATGGAAACGTGGCTGAGATCACCGTTGGGTTTGATCAGCTGGAACGGTATCTGGGGACCCACCCGTACTACGGCGCAACGGTGGGGCGCGTCGCCAACCGGATTGGCGGTGGCTGTTTCTCGCTGCGCGGCACGGCTTACCAGCTTGCGACCAACAACGGCGCCGCCCACCTGCACGGCGGCACCGTGGGGTTCAACCGCTATCTGTGGGACGCGCAATCGTTCCAGCGGGGGCCGGTTGCCGGAGTGGTCTTCCACCGGGTGAGCCCGGATGGCGAGGAGGGGTATCCGGGGACGCTGGAGGTCTCCGTCTCTATCTCGCTTACGGATACCAATGATCTGCTCTTTGAGTATCAGGCGGAGACCGACGCGGCCACACCCGTCAATCTCACCAACCACTCGTACTGGAACCTGGCATCCCCACCGGATGCACGTGTGGCAGCCGGGCTCTCCGCGGACGCGTTGCAGTCACTCCGCACGCGAGCCGGCGGTGCGGTCGCTGATCACGTGATGCAGATTCACGCTGACCGGTACCTGACTGTGGATGAGGCGCAGGTACCCACCGGCGAGCAGGTGGAGGTGACCGGCACCGCCTTCGACTTCCGCTCACCAAAACCCATTGGCCAAGACATTGGCCGCGTTGACGGCGGCTATGACCACTGCATGGTGCTGGCCGGAGCCGCGGACGTGCCGTTGCCGCTGCGTCCGGTGGCTTTGGTGAGCGATCCAGAAAGCGGCCGTCGGATGGAGCTGCTGAGCACGCTCCCCGCGGTCCAGTTCTACACCGGAAACAAGCTGGGAGTGTCAGTCGGCCGCGGCGGCGTTCCCATGGCCGCGCACGACGCGTTCTGTCTGGAGACGCAGTTCCATCCGGACGCGGTCAACCACCCGGAGTTCCCCTCCAGCATTCTCAATCCCGGGAAGACGTTCGAGCACCGGACGGTGCACCGGTTTGGTGTGACGGGGTAGGGGGATGAAGGAGCTGCGCGGCCGCAGAGGCAGGCGGTACGATCTGAGCCCGCTCCGCGAGATTGACAACCCGGATATCGCGTACATTGCGGCCATCCTTGACGAAGCGCGTGAGCGGTGTGTGGATCTCATTGCGGACATGACCGAGGATGCAATGTGGCGCCGTCCACCCGGCTGTCCGTTTTCAGCCGGCGACCTCGTTGTCCACATGAACTGGGCGGAGTACGTCTGGCTACCCCGGATTGGAACTCACCGGTTGAATCAAGACACCGTTGCACTTCTCCAGCGCGGCAGCGTCACAAAGCTCTACGAGCCTAACTCGTGGACTTTCCCGGTACAAGAGCTCGTGGATCTATGTCGACGGACACGCGAAGAGCTAATGGTGCCCTGTCTGCGTTCGGCAACGTCGCTCGACCAGGACGTGGGTTCCGCCATGCCGGACGGGAAGGGACCCCATACCGTGCGCCAGATTGTGATGCATCTCATCACCAGCTGGATCTATCACTCGGGCCAGGTAGGACTGCTCACGCTTCAGAATGGGCTGGACTATCAGTGGGGATTTGAGTGAGATCAGCGATTACCGCAAGGGCGTCGCTCGTGGCCTACTCGCCCCCGCCCACCGCCGCCTCCACATAGCCGATTGTCCGGTGACGGGTGAAGGTGTCTATGCTGCGCCCGGCCGGAAATCGGTCTGAGACCACAAAGCCGCCTGCCATGTTGGCATGCCCGCCGCCGATTCCGTGATCCGCAACGATGTGCTTCACCAGATCGCCGGCGTTTACCTCCTCACGGACGCTGCGGATGGAGTACTTGATCCCTGCCGCGCGGGTTGAGTAGGCGACCACGATGTTCACCCCGGCGATGGTGAGCACAATGTCACCGGCGGTCCCCAGCAACGAGTCATTGGCGTTGTCAAGCTTG
>CAYTGY010000024.1:0-21661 GCA_964437265.1 uncultured Spirochaetaceae bacterium
GTAGGCGAGACGCGCCCGCGTTGACCTGTCCCGCAGGCTCACAGATCGTACCCCTCCGGTCGGCGAGCGAAGTGTTCGCACCACGCAGCGGCCTCGAACTTGGGTGAGCGGTCGTAGAAGTAGACGCCGTTCTGTTCCTGCTCAACGTCGGTTAGCTGCGTATAGCACCACCCTGAGATGTGGTCGAACTCCAGCAGGGTCTCGACCAGTGCCGCGACGCCACTCAGTACAATCCCGTCACCAACCCAACCACATAGATGGTGGCGCCAACAATGGGGGCGGCAATGAGCGTCATCACCACGCCGCTCAATGCCATGTCTCTGATGGAGAAGTAGCCGGCGGTGTACGGGATCACGTTGGTGGGCGTACTGGTGACCAGGATAAACGCCATGCTGGTAGTGAGCGCCGCCGGAACGGTGATGGACAGCGTGTCTATCCCCAGTGCCACCGAAAGCGTGATCATGATGGGGATGATGATGGTCGCGGTGACCGTGTTACTGGAGAGAAAGATCTTGATAAAGCTGACGATGAGCACCACCAGCAACACCTGCAAGAAGGGATGGAGCGGGCCAAGTCCGCCCAGAAAGAGCACGGCCAACCACTCGGCGGCGCCGGTCTGGTAGAGCATCATCCCCAGTGAGATGCCGGAGACGATCAAGAGTATGCTGCTCCAGCTGATCTCCTCTTCGACGTGCTTCCAGGAGATCCGTCCAATGCCCGGGAAAAAAAAGAGCGCGGCGGTCAATAGCACCGGCATTGAGATGGGGATCGATATCCCCAACATGCGCTCGTACAGCGGGGTGGTGAGCCAGAGAAACACCGTGAGCAGAAAGATGACCAGCGTCACCTTCTCTTCGCGGCTCATCGGCGGCAGCGCGTCGTACTCCGCGGTAAGCTCTTCTTTGGTCTTGGTCAACCGCCTCATCTCCGGCTTGAAAAAGAGCATCAGCACGCCCCAGGTCGGAAAGAGAATCAGCAGCCCCGCCGGGACGCCGTAGGTCATCCACCCCACAAAGGTCAGGTCTAGGCCGGCCATCTCCTTCAAGAAGCCAATTGCCAGTGGATTCGGCCCGGCGCCGGAGGGCGCCATGATTCCGCCGATGATGGGGCCCCACGCGCAGGCGATCATCAGCGCTTTGCCGAACTTGCTCTCCATTGGCACCACGCCCTCTTCGCGCAAGATCGCCACACCCAACGGCATGAGCATCGCCGCCACCGCGGTGTTGGTAATCCACATGGAGAGCACCATACCGACCAGCAGAAACCCAAGAACGATCATCGCGGTGCTATTGCCGGTCTTGGACAGAAGGTAGACCGATATTCGATTCCCAAGCCCTGAGCGCGTAATGAAGCTCGAGAGCACCAGCACGCCTACAAAGAAGACAAAGATGTGGTTGCCGAACCCAACCGAAACAATCGAGGCAAAGCTGTCTACCCTGAAGACCGCCAGCAGAAAGATGCCCAGTAGCCCGGTGATGTGGAACGGAATTGCCTCGGTCATCCAGAGGATGAGCGCAAAGAGCAGGATTCCCAACGCCGCCTGCCCGTTGGCGGTGAGCGTTACCTCACCAACGGTCCGCACGCCTTCCGGCAGCAACACGAAGCGCGCAAGAAACGCCACGGCAATGCCAACGGCCAGAATGATCCACCGGGTAGACTCCGGTAGCGTTTGCTTTGGGCTCATGCTGTGCTCTCCTATCGCGTCGGCACCACGCGCTTGAGCAGTGCGCCCACCTTGCTCGGTCGGTCCGCAATGAGCGCGCCTGCAGCTTCGAGCGCCGCGACCTTGTCAGCAACGGATCCCGTCCCGCCGGTAACAATTGCTCCGGCGTGCCCC
The DNA here is from genome assembly GCA_964437265.1 of uncultured Spirochaetaceae bacterium. Classification (GTDB taxonomy): domain Bacteria; phylum Spirochaetota; class Spirochaetia; order DSM-27196; family SLST01; genus CAYTGY01. The sequence goes on from CAYTGY010000024.1 coordinate 1,838, forward strand.
ATCTTCTTGCCCTCAGGCGCCGTCCGCCCGCCAATGAACGCCACCAGCGGCTTGGTGTACACGCCGTCGTGCATCGCCTGTGCCACCTCTTCTTCCATGGTGCCGCCCAGCTCTCCAATGATGAGCACCGCGTCGGTCTCATCGTCCGCCTGGAAGGCAGGCAGGAACTCGGCAAACCGGCTTCCGGGGCACGGGTCACCGCCCACACCAATCAGCGTGGAAACGCCGTAGCCCTCACGGACGGCCATGGAGGTCACCTCATTGGTGAGCGAACCGCTGCGGGTCATTACGCCAAGCCCCCCGGGCTTGTACACACGGTGGATCCAGTACGGGAAGATCCCGAGCATCGATTTTCCGGGGGAGATCACGCCTGAGGTGTTGCCGCCAACCACCTGGGCGCCTGCCGCACGTGCGGCGGCGCGGATGGCCAACTGCTCGTGGAGCGGGATACCGTCCGCAATAGTGACAATCCGGGTGATTCCTGCGTCGAGCGCCTCATACACCGCGTCCATGGTGAACCGTGGGGGGACAAAGAGCATGGCGGCGTCCGCCGGGTGGTTGGCCGCTGCGCGTGAGACCGAATGGTAGACGGGTACACCCTCCACTTCTTGGCCTTCCTTGCCGGGCGTGACCCCGGCTACCACGCGGCTTCCCATGCCAAGCATATGGGCGGTCCAGTAACTTCCCTCTTTGCCCGTGATGCCCTGGACAATAATCCGCGTCTGCGTGTCAACGTAGATGCTCATGAGGTGCCTCCGGAGCGGCGTTCAGCGGCAAGCGCGATTGCACGCCTGACCGCTTCCTCGGTGTCAAAGAGCGGCTCGAGCCCGGCGGCGGAGAGCGTTTTCACCGCCTCCTCCTCGTTGGTGCCACGGATGCAGGTGACAATGGGCCGGTCCGGTTTGAGCTCAGCAATTGCCTCCACCACGCCGTGCGCCATCACATCCGCGCGGGCAATGGTACCAAAGGTGACAACAAGAATGACGGCGGAGTCATTCTTGAGGCAGAGCTCCATGGCGCGCTTGGCCTTGCGGTAGTTGGGCCCGCCAAACTCGAGGTAGTTGGCCACCGTCCCGCCCTCGTAGTGGACCAGGTCAAAGACGGTGGTGGTAAGCCCGGCCCCTGCGCACATCAGCGAGATGTCACCGTCAAATTGCAGGTACGGGATCCCCTCCCGGTCGGCCTCAAAGGCCGCATCTGAGTCGAAGTATGCACGGGTGCGCTCGAATCTGGACTGGCGGAAGAGGCTGTTGTCGTCAATGCTCACCTTCCCGTCGCCGGCAACCAGCATCCCCCCGGCGGTGATGAAGAGCGGGTTGATCTCCGCAAGCTCGGCGTCGTGCCCCGAAAAGACCTGGTAGAGCTTGGTGAGGATTCGGCTGAACTCCTTCACCTGATCACCGGATAGTCCCAGGTCATACGCCAAACCGCGCGCCTGATACGGCTGCAGCCCGCGATGCACATCCACACCCAGCCGCAGAACCGCCTCCGGGCGCGCGAGAGCAAGCTCCTCGATCTCCACCCCGCCTTCGGCGCTCGCAAGCACCACAAACCGGGCGTTTGCCGGGTCCGCTGAGATAGCGAGGTAGAGCTCGCGCGCAATGTTCACGGCTTCTTCTATGAGCACGGCCCGCACCTGATGCTCTCCTGAGAAGAAGGCGGCGGCGTGGCCCGCGGCCTCCTCCACGGAGCCGGCCGGCTTGATGAGCCCCGCCTTCCCGCGCCCGCCCATCAACAGCTGCGACTTCACCACCACGCGAGACGCGCCTGCGTCACCGCCTGCGTCGCCGGAGAGCAGCCTGCCGGCGGCCTCAGCGACCGCTGCACTGAAACGCTCGGCCGTCGCGTCATCCGCGGCCTCCACCAGCTCAGCGCGTGGCACCGGGATGCCGGCGTGCGCGAAGAGCTCCTTTGCCTGGTATTCAAACAGCTTCACATTCGCTCCTGTCCGACTACGGCCGGCCGTGGCGCTTCCAGAAATCCCCCCACATCTGGTCATCGGTTGGCGTGGTGGGGGGAGTGGGCTCACTCACCCAGGTGATATTGAGGAAGTGCTTGTAGTAGATGTTCTCCGTAGTGATGTTGCCACCCCATGTGCCGCATCCCAGAGTGACGGCGCTGGGCATGCTGTTGTAGAAGTTGCCGCCGTTAGCCGGGGCCTGCGGTTGGCGGACCATGATCCGGCTGCTTTTCATCTTCATCCCCAGCTCATGGACATACTCGCTCTTCCAGGTGTGGATGCCGCAGCTGTGCCCGGTGCCTGCGTTGTCCGTCAACCGCGTGAGGATCTCAACGGCCTCAGGGAATGTCGAGTACCGGTAGAAGGTGATCACCGGGCTGAGCTTCTCATCCGAAAAATGGTCCTCTTCCAGCGGCATGGTCCCCTCAACCGCGAGGATCCGCGTGTCCTCCGGAACGTGGAGGCCGGCGTCGCCGGCAATCTTCACCGCGCTGCGTGCGACAATCCGCGGGTTAAGACCCACCACACCCGCCTTGTTGGGACGCCACATCCACGCTTCCAGCGTGTCGCGCTCCTCGCCTCTGACCAGGTAGGTCTGCTCGTCTTCCTGGAAGCAGCGCAGCGCCTGCTGGTAGACTGAATCGTGAATGATCACGCTGTTCTCACTGGAACAGCTGGTGGCATAGTCAAACGCCTTACTCAACGCGATCTTCGCAACCGCATCAGCAACGTCTGCGTCTTCAGCAATGATCTGCACCGCGTTTCCCGGCCCCACCCCGTATGCCGGCGTGCCGCTCGAGTAGGCGGCCTTGACCATCGCGCCGCCTCCGGTGGCAAGCACCAGGTCCGCCTGGTGCATGAGCTCGGTGGTCCGGGGGATACTTGGCTCCGCAACAATCTGCACCAGGTCTTCGGGTGCCCCAACCTTTCGCAGCCCGGCACGCATGTACTCCACCGCAAGTGCGCTTGCAGCGGCTCCCTTGGGATGTGGGGCAAAAATGACCGCGTTGCGCCCTTTGAGGATGCCCAGACCGTTGCTCGCGGGCGTCGCGGTTGGGTTAGTGACCGGAAGCAACGCCGCAACCACGCCCACTGGTTTGGCGTACTTGGAAACTCCCGCCGCGTCATCACGCTCAATGAGCCCTACGGTCTTGGCGTTCTTGATGTCACGCATGACGCCCATCACCTTCACCTTGTGCTTGGTGATCTTGTCTGCAACGTTGCCCATCTCCGTGACGTCGACCGCAAGCTCCGCCAGACGGCGGATATTCTCATCCTCATAGACCTCCCAGCCGACGGCGAAGCACACGTCGTCTATCTGCTGCTGGGTGTACTCCGCAACCTGGGTTTGCGCCGTGCGGGCACGGTCGATGTACGCCGCGATCAGGTCCCGGTCCTCATTGGTGATCTCCACGCTCATGAGCTGAAGTTCTCCTCTTCAAGATCCTGCACGCGGCCGTAGGCGGCTTTGAGCCACTCCGCACGGTCCTCCATTCCAACGGTGAACTCGGTGTCCAGAAACGTCTTGGCTATCTGCACGCCCAAGAACGGCGCGGTGATCCAGCCTCCCATGGTCAGCACGTTCGCGTCGTTGATGATACGGCCGCGTTGTGCGGCAAAGATGCTGTCCGCCACCACCGCATAGACGCCCTTGAACTTGTTGGCAACAATGCCCATCCCTTGACCGGTTCCGCAGCACAGGATGCCCATCTCCGCTTCGCCATTCTGAATGGCGCGCGCCACGTTTGGGGCCTGCGCATCGTACGGACTGTTCTCCTCAGCACTCGCCAGACCAAAGTCGGTCACCAAGACATCATCCCGGGTCCGGAGGTACTCGACTACCGCTTCCTTGAGCGGGAATCCCGACCGGTCGCTTGCAACTACAACTCGTCTTGTGCTCATCCTCGTCCTTCCTTTCGCGTCAGTAGCTCGCGCGCTCGCTCGGCGATGGTGCGGGCATTCATCCCAAACCGCTGCTTGAGGTACTCCATGTCCCCAACTTCGCCAAACTCGTCCTGAGAGCCAATCCGCGCCATGGGCACCGGCTCGTTCTCAACAAGGACTTCCGCCACCGCGCTGCCCAGCCCGTTACGTATCTGGTGGTTCTCGCAGGTCAGGATTGCGCCGCAGGTGCGCGCGTAGCGCACAATCAGCTCCTCATCGATTGGCTTGATGGTGTGCATGTCAATCACCGCGGCGGAGATCCCGTCCGCCTCCAGCGCTTTCGCCGCCTCGAGCGCCTCCGGCACGAGTACGGCGCCGGTTGCAAAGATGGCAACATCAGTGCCGTCTACAATCACCTTGCCCTTGCCCAGTTCAAACTGTTCGGACTCGCCGTAGAGCGGCGCAATCGGCTTGCGGTGCAGCCGCAGATAGCAGCAGCCGGGCTTGTAGGCGGCCTGGCGCAAGAGCGACTCGAGGCTCACCGGATCGGCCGGCTCATAGATGGTGATACCGGGGATGGTCCGCATCAGCCCGGCGTCCTCAAACGACATGTGCGTCCCGCCGTTCAGCAGCGCTGCTATTCCCGGATCCGTACCGGTGAGCTTGACGTTCTGCCGGGCGTAGTTCGCAGAGATGAAAAACTGATCAAACACGCGCCGCGAGGCGAAGCAGGTGAATGTTGCGGGAAACGGTATGAGTCCCGTGGTAGAGAGCCCTGCCGCAATGCCAATCATGTTGGCCTCCGCAACGCCTACATCAATCGCTCGATCCGGGAACCGCTCCTTGAACGCTACCGTTCCGTTGGCGCGCATCAGGTCCGCGTCAAGCACCACAATCCGTTCGTCCGACTCGGCAAGCTCGGTGAGCGCCTGCCCGTACATCGCGCGCATCTCCACCGCCTCCGCGGCCACCGGGGGCTTGGTCACAATGGTCATACCAGCACCTCCTCCTCAGCCCGCAGTGACGCCAACGCCTCCTGCGCCTGCTCCTGGCTCACGGGCATGTTGTGGTTCTTGAAGTCCCCTTCACAGAACGGCATCCCCTTTCCCTTGACGGTGTGGAGCACCACTATCGAGGGGCGATCCCGCTCGGCAAGCGCGCGGTCAGTAGCCTCGGCGATTGCGCTAACGTCGTGGCCGTTTGCCTCCTGTGCGTACCAGCCAAAAGCGGTCCAGCGGTCTACCTGCCGGTCGGTCTTCATCACGTCGTCCGCAGCGCCGTCAATCTGCATCTTGTTGTAGTCGATGAACGCAACCAGGCTGTCCAACCCGAACATCGACGCTGCCATCGCAGCCTCCCAGGTCTGTCCCTCATTGATGTCGCCGTCCGAGAGCAGCGCAAAGACTCGCCCGGGGAGCTGCCGGATCCGATGCCCCATCGCAATGCCGATGGCCGCGGACAGCCCCTGGCCAAGTGATCCGGTGGTCATGTCAATCCCCGGCGTACGGTTCATGTCACAGTGGCTCGGAAGGTTGGTCCCGCCCTGGTTGAGCGTGTAGAGCCACTCCTTGGGGAAGTACCCCAAGTCCGCCAGCACGGAATAGAGCGCCGGGCCGGCGTGTCCCTTGGACATGACAAACTTGTCGCGACGCGGGTCCGTTGGATTAGATGGATCCACCTTCAAGATGCGGTAATAGAGGTAGACCAGAATCTCCACCACGGACATGCATCCGCCAAGGTGGCCAATGCCGAGATGCGCTATTTCTTCCAAGGTCAATCGGCGTATCTCGATAGCCTTCCGTTTCAGCTCCCGCAGCTGCTCATTGTTCACGAAGCCCCTCCTATTCGGTCGCCGCGTTCGCGGTAGTTCCCACGCCACGGCATCGGACAGCCGACCGGCCGGCGCATGCAGTAAGTTTCTTTCCGTAACTAAGTAATACAAGCATAGCACACCACCTGCACTGTTGTAAAGTCCTGACGTTGTCTCAGGCGAGTACGGCTATAGCACCGTCATCTGGGCAATACGCGCGAACCGCTGTAGCGCTGCTGCATGGTGGCCGGGCGCCACGGTTAGGTGATGCGGCATCCCCGCGTGGCACACCGTATCAAAGAGCGCGTGCACATCCTCATTGAGATGGATGCGCCCGTTGGTCCCGCGCAGATGCCGCGTCGGGGCGACGGTGGTTGCTTCACGTGCCATCAGGTGATAGGTCTCACCGTCAGACCAGAAACGAGAGATGGTCACCGGACGGTCTGCGGCAACCCACCCGTCGACAACTGCGGGCTTGTTGGAGTTGAAGTGACGCGCAATTGTACGCGCGTGCGCAGATCCGGACGGTTCTGCCAGGCTTGCCGGCGTCCCGCCGCCGTGCCAGGTGGTTATGTGCTCGCGCTCGTGCTCCAGCCAATCGGTCAAGAAGCCGGAATCCTGCCCCAGATACCGGAGGATGAGCATACCAATCGCACCGTCGACATCCCCCTCCATGGTAAGTGAGACCCCTTCGTCAGCAAGGCGCACCATCGCCAGGTACGGCCACTGGCCGGTGAGATTGGGGAGCTCGGGCCAACAGCGAAGCGCAAGCGCGTCCAGGCTCTCGCGTTCCATGATTCGCTTGATTGCATGATAGTAGCGCGACTGCGTCTGGAGCTCGGCGCGGTCTAGATCGACCAAGGGCAATCCAAGCCCCATGGTCACCTGGATATCCGCTTCCACCTCCGCGTCAGTGATCTCCTCCATTGTTGAAAGCAGATCCTGTTGGCCGGTCTGGTAAAGCTCCGCTCCAAGCAGCCGATCCAATGCGTATGGGTCCGCGTGCATGTTGATGAATCCGGGAGCGTGGTAGCCAATCAGACCGATCTTGGCACTGCTGAGCCGGGTGAGGGTTGCGGTGACGCTCACCGCTTGATCCAGCTCTGCAATGAGCCGCGGATCCTCGGGTGCCCCGGTCACCACTTCGAACGGGATATCCATCCGCGCAAAGAGCGAGGCGTACAGATGCGTACCCACGAGCGAGCACGAGCTCACCAGCTCACCGTCCGGGTTCTCCGGAGTCGCCCACAGCACCACCGGGCCGCCCCACTGCTGACCGAGCAGTGGCGCCAGCCGGCCGTCGCTCATGGTGGTCTGCAGCGCGATAATCGTCTGACAGTCGGCGGCCGTACACTCTGTCACCGCGGCGCGCAGCGTCGCGTCATCCACCGCCTTGGTGGGACAGATAAACGACTGCCACGAACGTTCCATCACGGCGCGGCTGACGCGCTCGGCCATCGCCGAACCCCATGTCTCATCAAACCCCGGGCGCGTGCGCCCAAAAAAAACTACCCCTACTCGTGGCTGCGACGGTACCATGCGGCAATTATTACATTCAGAAAGAAAAAAAGTAAAGGAGTCGGCGCCTCCGAACTTGCGAATCCGAGGAATTCCGTGCTACGCTCGCCAAACGTTACCTTCCAGAAGAAAGATATGGAGCACCAACCGCTTCGCAGCGCAGATGTACGAGACCGCAACCAGAAGCTGATCCTTCGCCTGTTGTTTCAGGAAGGGGCGATGTCTCAGTCGCAACTGGTGCAGCGAACCGGGCTCAAGGCACCAACGGTCTTCCGGATCTTTGCGAAGCTGGAGGAGGATCACTACATCCAGCCGTGTGGAGAGCCGGAACGCGCCGTCGGGCCGGGTGACCGGAAAGGCAGGCGGCCGGTCTACTACTGCGTGGTACCGTCGGCGGCGTTCGCGGTGGGCGTAGACTTCTCCACCGCCGGGGTCTCGGTCATTGTGGTGAACTTTGTCAATGAGGTGATTCACCACCAGAATCAGGAGTTCACCGCAGGTATCAACCGGGATGAGGTGCTCTCACGCATCGGGGCGCTGATTGGCTCCGCACTTGATGCCTGCAGCATCAAACCCCAGCAGCTGATTGGCATTGGCATAGGATCGCCCGGCATTGTGGACACGGAGACCGGGGTGGTGGTCGAGTACTCGCGGATTGAGGGGCTCACCGACTACTCGCTCACGGAGCACTTTCAGAGCGTCTTCCACGTTCCGGTGTTCGTCCACAACAACGCCTCCGTGATTGCGGCAAGCGAGTACCACTACGGAGCGGCTCGCGACTACAGCAGCGTCCTGGCAATCCTGGTCCGCGGCGGCGTGGGGGGAGCGTTCGTCAACCACGGTCGCCTCTTTGTCAACGGCAGCACCACCGCACTGGAGTTGGGCAGAACCAGCGTGTGCGTGTGTGGCACCGCGGAGGCCGCCCGGGATCCGCAGCCGCTGGAGTCCGTGGTTGGCGAGCTCCCGTTGCTGGAACGACTCCGGAAGGCGGAACCGGTGGCCGGCCGGCATGAGGCGCAGGAGCGCCTCACCACGGACCGTATAGCGGAGATTCTGCGTGAGCCCAGCGCCATCCTGGGCACCGCGGTGCGCAACCTCTATCACATCCTGCACCCGGAAGCGGTGCTGGTGATATCCCGCTATGCGTCGATTGCCGCCGTGCTTCAGGCCGCAATCGCGGAGGCGGTACCGGAGACCACGGTGATCGCGGTGCGGTATGACCCGGTGAAGGCGTGCTACGGCGCCACCGACTTGGTGTTTCAGCAGTTTTTTACCGAGCTCCCGTGGAGCTCGGACACTCCAGCGGACCCGGGAACGGGAAGTTGGCCAACTCAGCCCACAAAGTGATTGACACGCAGGCCATACCATGGTTTGCTTATTTGTAGAAAGAAACTAATAGGAGGCAGTATGAGACGAACCATTAGCATCCTGATGGTGCTGGCCCTGGCACTGACCGTGACGACGTCCCTCATGGCGAGCGGCGGCGGTGAAGACGCCGGCGGCGAGATCACCCTCAATTTCCCCACCTTCTGGGTAGGCCAGGACTCCAAGGCGGAGCCGGTTGCACAGCTGGTTGAGATGTTCAACGCCCGGAATGAGGGTCTATATGAGGTGGTCATTGAGCCGAACCCGGACACCGACGGTTACCGCGACAAGATCAACACCCAGATGGCATCCGGGAACCCGCCTGACATCTTTGTGTTCAATCCGGACCCCACCACGTTCCAGTACTACGACAGTGACATCCTCATGGATCTCACCGCTGAGCTCGCAGGCGCGTGGGGCGACGACTTTGTTCGCAGCTACATACATGAGAGCACTATTGACGGACGGACCAAGACGGTACCGTATGAGATCGGTATCACGCCCGTCTGGTGGAACAGCGATCTCTTTGCCCAGGCAGGCATTGATGAGTTCCCCCGTACCGTCGAGGATTTTGCCGTGGCGGCGGAGGCACTCAAGGCTGAGGACATTGTCCCCACCAGCCAGATGACCGGTGGATCAAACGCCTGGACCAGCATGCTCTGGTACAGCCACATCATGGGCAGCCTTGGCGGACCGGATGTGTGGGACCGCCCGCTCACCGACCCCATGTATATCGAAGCAGCGGCAATCCTTCGCCAGATGTACATCGACGGTAACACCACGCGTGACGCGGTTGGCGGAGACGCCGGCGTAGCCGGCGGCCACTACATGGCAGGCGACACCGCGATGTTCATCAACGGCCCGTGGTACATCGGCCGCATCAAGAGCGACGCACCGGAGGTCCATGCGGCGACCAAGCTCGCGGCTGCTCCGCAGTTTGGAGATCACTACGGCCACCAGATCGGCTTCCTGCTCTCCAACCTGGCGGCAGGAAACACGGATGATGCTGACCAGCGCGAAGCGGTCCTGGCGTTTATGCAGTTCATGACCGAGCCTGAGAACGTCAAGATGGTCAGTGAGGCGGCAGGTTCGCTCTTCGCCGTCAAGTATGAGCTGGGCGCAGATGCAGATCCGTTGCAGCGAGAGTTCGTGCGGGCGGCAAGCGAGGCGAGCTTTGTCATCGGCCACTTCCAGAGCCGGCACCCGGTAAATGTGGTTCAGGAGTTTGGCCAGGCGCTGGCGGCTATGGCGCTGGGCGAGGCTACTCCGGAAGAGTTTGTTGACATGCTGATAGCGGTCAACAACTGAGATTGATCATCCAGGAGTGAGTGAGCGGGCGATCTGCTTTCCGCGCTTGCGGCGAGTGGGTCGCCCGTCTACTATTGAGACCGGGGGCGAAGCATGATAGTCCAATCGGGTCGGCGCTGGCTGTGGATTCTCGCATTCCTTGCACCTGCACTGGTGCTGTTTACGATGTACTTCATCTATCCGTTGGGATTTGTCTTTGTCACCAGCACGCTCGACTGGAACGGCGTGAGCGATGCCGAGTTTGTCGGTCTTGAGAACTTTACCGAGAACTTCAACAACCGCACCTTCCAGCTCTCCGTGCGAAACAACTTCATCTGGGTTGCCTCGCTCGGGTTTGTCCAGATAGCCCTGGCGGCGCTGGTTGCCATGATCCTGGCTCGCCAGCCCAAGGGATGGCGGTTCCTACGCACCGTCTACTTTCTTCCGAATGTCATCAGCCAGGTGGCAATCGCAATGATGTGGGCGGCGCTCTACAATGCGGAGTACGGCGCCATCAACCAGTTCCTGGAGGCCGTGGGCCTGGAAGAAATGACGCGCAACTGGCTGGGTGAGATTGGCACGGCGCTGCCGTCAATTCTTATCCAACAGGTGTTCTACATCGGTTACTTCATGATCATCCTTCTGGCCTCAACCATGTCCATCCCTGAGAGCTACTATCAGGCCGCGCGGATTGACGGCGCAAACGTGCTCCAGCAGGAGATCCATATCACGCTGCCGATGATCCGGCCGATTCTGGTGACCACCATGACGCTGGCAATGGCGTACGGTCTCCGGCATTTTGAAGCCACCTTCCTCTTGACCAATGGCGGACCGGCCAATCGGACCTCGGTCCTGGGCCTGCAGCTCTACAAGATGACCAGCGCGCTGGACTACGGCCACGCAAACGCGGTGGGGGCCACGCTGGTGATCCTGGGGCTGGTGCTCATCACCACCATTCGGGCTACGCTGGGCCGGCGGGCTTCGGCGGCGGAAGCCACGCAGTAGGGGGCGGGATATGCAACAAGAGATAGCTGGTCGGCGAATGATGAGTGAGGTCGCAGGACAGCAGATCACCCCCGGCGGCGGGCTGGCCAAGTTCGGCAAGTGGTTTGTGCTGATCTTCTTCTTCATCTTCACCTTTGTTCCGCTCCTCTGGCTATTGCTCTCCAGCTTCAAGACCAACCTGGAGCTCCAGCTCGAGCCGTTCGCGTTGCCTGACGTCTGGCAGTTCCAGAACTACGTGAATGCAGTCCAGATTTCCAATCTCCCGCGGCTGTTCCTCAATAGCGTAGTCGTCTCCGGTGCATCAACCGCCATTACGTTGCTCATCACCTCAATGGCGGCGTTCGTGTTCGCGCGTGAGAAGTTCCCGCTCCAGCAACCCATCCTGAACGTGATTCTGGCAGGCGTCCTGGTGCCCATCATTGGGCTCATGACACCGTACTTCCGGCTCACCAATACGTTGGGTTTGTATGACACCCTCTGGGCGTTGATGCTCACCTACGCCGGTATCAACCTGCCAATTGCTACGTTCCTGATGCACGGATTCATGAAGACCATCCCGGCGGAGCTCGAGGAAGCGGCGGTGATAGACGGCGCCAGCTTCTGGCAGCGCTTTTCCAAGGTGGTATTCCCGCTCTCTCGTGTGGGTCTGGTCACGGCGGGTACGTTCATCTTTCTCTTCAGCTGGAATGAGTTCATCTATGCGTTGCTGCTAACCTCTCGGGTGGCCTCACGTACACTGCAGCTAGGTATCCGGTTCTTTGTAAGCCAGTTCTTCACCGACTACACGTCGATGTTCGCCGCCATAGTGCTCACCATCATTCCAAGCATTGCCGTGTACGTCTTCCTTCATGAGAAGATCATCAAGGGCCTGACCACCGGAGCGCTCAAGGGATAGTCCGCCCGCAAGGAACTATATGAAACCTCAAAACGCAGCAGTTGTTGGTCTGGGGATCGGCATGGCGCATGCCGCCGGGTATCTGACCTCGCCGCACGCGCGGCTTGCCGCAGTCGCAGACGCGTGGGATGTACGCCGTGCCACGGTCGGTGGGACCTTCACCCAGGGCAGCATGCTCAACCTGAAGCCGCTCTTTTCCCAGGAGCCGCTGGAACTCAGCTCGCTTGACGGCAGATGGGAAGATCTTGGGGCACGTGTCTACTCTGACGTAAGCGAGGTTGCCGCCGATCCGGACATCAGCCTGGTCAGTCTCTGCACACCTGATGACACCCACGAACACTATGCAATCGCGGTGCTGGAGGCGGGAAAGAACCTGCTCCTGGAGAAGCCGGTTGCGCTCTCCCTGGACTCCGCTGAGCGAATTCGTGCGGCCGCGGAGCGCACCGGCAGACGGGTGGCGGTTGGCTATGAGATGCGGATCAACCCCGCCGTGGCGAAGGTCCGTGAGCTGGTCGCATCCGGTGCCTTGGGAGAGATCCACGCCTTCTCTCTCCAGCAGTACCGAAAGCCGTTTCGTCGGGACAAGTGGCAGAAGTGGATCCAGGCCAGGGAACGCTCAGGCGGCTTGATTGTGGAGGAGACCTGTCACTGGTTCGATCTAGCCAGATTCCTCACCGGCAAAGAGATCGCGCATGTCCACGCTGTGGGGACGGACCGGATTCTGCCGGATTTTGATTACGAGGACATCGCGTTTGTGCAGGGCTGGTATGCGGACGGCGCCGTGTTTCAGATTGGCCATTCGCTCACCGGCTTTGATTTTAGCCTGGTGATTCAGGTCCACGGCAGCGCCGGCACGGTGTGGTGCGGGATGAAGGGTGACGCGCACTGTCTGCTGGACGCCGGCCAGACCGACTACATTGCGCTGGTCGCGCACGGCCCGGTGGACGGCGGAGCCGCAATCTCCGGAGCGTCACCCCGGGAGCCTGAGGTGCGAACCTACGGCACTGAGGCGCGTGAAGGAGAGAGCATCCGTGACTATGTACACCATGTGGCGCACGCTATGCACAGCGGCGCCCCATTTCTTGCAGACCTGGAAGACGGCATCGCCGCACTGCGAATCGCGCTTGCGGCGAGAGCGTCGCTACACTCCGGCGCAGTGGAGGTGGTCTGATGCCGGCAACTGAGCTTCAGGTTCGCGCCCAAGGAGAGGAGCTCCTGATCCGGGCCGATGGACGCACGGTGGCGTCGCACTCAGCCAGGCGGCCGATGATCTCCGTGGGCTCAGGCGCTCCCCGATTCCGTGAATCACACGGCAACTATCGGATCAGACCGATGCTCGACTGGAAGAAACCGCTCTCCCGCGCTGAGGTGCTCTCTGCAGACACGCAGCACGCTGAGCTCCGGTTCTCCACCGTTGACGGCATTGCCGTGCGGCTGCTCATCACCGCGGACACGCACACACCGGGCACGGTGCACGCGTCCATCACCTCAGCGTCATCAAGGCCGTACAATCGGATCTGGCTGCGGCTCCCGGCCGGCAGACGCGAGCCCACCTACGGGTGCGGCGAGCAGTACTCGCGGTTCAACTTGCGCGGTTCGCGGCTTCCGCTGTGGACCAGCGAGCAAGGCGTGGGCCGCGGGTTCAATGTCACCACGCTTGCAGCCAATCTCCACAGCAGCGCCGGAGGTCACTGGCACAGCACCTACTTTCCGCAACCGAGCTACGTGACCGAGACGGGGCGACTAGTCCACCTGGAAAGTGACGCGTATGCCCGCTTCGACTTTGCCGGCGCGCGCGACATCCTTGAGGTGTGGCAGCCGGAGCTCCGGTTTGTGCTGAGTGCCGCCGGCGGGCTTGAACAAGCCGTTTCCCGCCTCAGCACCTACCTTGGCCGCCAACCCCGGCTACCGGAGTGGACGCACACCGGCATGTGGCTGGGTCTCCAAGGCGGAAGTGACGTGATCAGAGCCAAGGTGGACCGGGCTCAGGCGGCGGGATTGCCGCTATCCGCGCTCTGGGTCCAAGACTGGGTGGGCCGCCGAGTTACTGCGTTTGGCAGCCAGCTGTTCTGGGACTGGCGGTATGACCGGAAGCTCTACCCAGATCTCCCTCGACTTATTGAAGAGCTCCGCGGCCGTGGTCTCCGGTTCCTGGGCTACATCAATCCGTTCCTGGCCATTGAGGGAGAGCTCTACAAGGAAGCAAGCGCCAAGGGCTACTGCATCAAGAAGCCCGACGGCTCGGACTACCTGATCACCGTCACCACCTTCCCTGCAGCCAAGGTGGATCTGACCAACCCGGAGGCGTGGGAGTGGCTCAAACGCGTCATCGGCGAGCAGATGCTGGGAATCGGATTGAGCGGATGGATGGCGGACTACGGCGAGTATCTGCCGGCCGACGCGGTCCTGGCAAACGGCGATGCGCGGGAGTACCACAACCGCTATCCGGCCGAGTGGGCTCGGCTCAACTATGAGGCGGTCCGTGACGCCGGAAAGCTGGATGACACGGCGATCTTCATGCGCGCCGGATACACGGGATCAAGCAGGGCAACACACGCGGTCTGGGCTGGAGACCAGATGGTAGATTGGAGCCGTCCGGACGGGCTCCCATCGGTGGTGCCGGCGGCACTGTCCGCCGGTATGGTGGGTATTGGCGTGAGCCACTCGGATGTAGGCGGGTTTACCTCGCTCTTCGCAAAGAAGCGCAGCAAGGAGTTGCTCCTGCGGTGGGCTGAGCATGCCGCCTTCACGCCAATCATGCGCTCGCATGAGAGCAACCGTCCGGCGGACAACTGGCAGTGGGACCACGATGAAGAGACAACCGCACACATTGCGCGGATGGCGCGTCTCTATGTGGCGCTCACCCCGTACCGGAAAGCGGCGCTCACTGAGTACTACGACCGGGGTCTCCCGGTCATGCGCCCCACCGTCCTGCACTACCCCGCCACCAGGAAGGCGGATCGGATGCCGTACCGGTACCTGCTGGGCAGAGACGTGCTGGTGCAGCCGGTGGTACGCAAGGGGCAACGGCGAGCGGCGGTTCGCCTGCCTGAGGACGAGTGGATCCACCTTTGGACCGGCGATACGCATCACGGCGGCCGCGTGGTGGTGGATGCGCCGCTCGGCATGCCTCCGGTCTTCTACCGGGCACAGAGTGAGCATGCCGCGACGATTGCGGCGGCGGCACACGCGGGACCAGGAGTACACGATGGAACGTAACAACGAGATCAGAGAGCTTCTGCGGCTAACACCCGAAGAGGTAATCAGGCGGGCGGGAGACAGACTGAGCCTGGCGGAGAGCCTGGATGACCTGCACGTACACTTTGCCCGGGAGGTGGCGTCAGAGATCCGTACCGCCGCAGAGGAGCAACGCCTCTGCCGGCTCATCCTCCCGGTGGGACCCACCGGCGGCTACCCGTACCTCAGAGACATCATCAGGGCAGACCGGCTGGCTCTCTCTCACTGCCGATTCTTCTTCATGGACGAATACTGCGACGAGTCCGGCGTGGCGGTGGCCTCTGATCACCCGTTGAGCTTCAAGGGAGAGATGGACCGCCTCTTCTTCAGCGGGCTCAACCCGGACTGCGGCCTCGACCGCCGCCACGTCGTCTTCCCGGATCAGGACAACATCAATGAACTCGCGGGCATGGTTGAAGAGCTTGGCGGCATTGATGCGTGCTTCGGCGGCGTGGGGATCCACGGCCACCTGGCATTCAACGAGCCGGAGCCGGGGGTTACCGACTCGGGGCCCCGGAAGGTGGAGCTCAACAACTATACCGTCACCATCAACGCAGTCCGCGCGGGCGTGGGCGGAAACCTGGAGTGCTTCCCGCGAACCGCATACACTATTGGCCTGCGGCAGATCCTCTCAGCGCGCCGCATCCGCCTTTTCATTAGAAACGGCTTTGAACTCGACTGGGCCAACACCGTGCTCCGCCTCGCGCTCTTCGGCACCCCAGGTGAGGACTACCCGGTGACGCTGATCCGCGATCGCAACTACACCGTGATCACGGATAAGGACACGCTACGGAGTCCTGAGCGGCACCTGTAGACCGGTTCCCGGAGATCCCGATCATCCGCGCTCCAGCTCAATCCCCGGCAGCTCAAAGTTGTCGCCTGTTTGCTCGATCCACGACTGAAGCTCGTGGTGACAACGCTCTTTGTCCGCCTGGTAGACGATGTCGTAGCAGAGGTTCGCCTGCTCGTACGGGTCTTCGTTCAGATTGAACAACAGCCAGTCGTTTCCGGGGGTGCACACGTACTTCCAGCCGTCCCGCGTCACCACGGCGCGCCATGCTCGGTTGACCGAGTGGCGGTGGAACTTCCGGGGGATCTGCTGGAGATAGGCCGATGTAGGCTCGGCGGCGCGATCGTGATCTGCGCCGCGGATGCACGCCGGCGAGTAGTCGAACCCGCGTACCCACTGTGGAACCGGGATGCCGCACAGACCGAGCGACGTGGCACCAATGTCAACGTGGTTGACCAGCGCGTCCGAGCGGCCGGTCTTCATCTCCTGGTG
The DNA here is from genome assembly GCA_964437265.1 of uncultured Spirochaetaceae bacterium. Classification (GTDB taxonomy): domain Bacteria; phylum Spirochaetota; class Spirochaetia; order DSM-27196; family SLST01; genus CAYTGY01. The sequence goes on from CAYTGY010000024.1 coordinate 18,081, forward strand.
ACCTCCCACCCGTGCAACAACCAGCGGGATCCTGATCGACTCCTCCCACGGGCTCGACTTCTCCAGTTGCCCGTGGGACCACAGCATATCGCCATGGTCGGCGAAGAAGAGAATCCACGTCTCGCGATCCACATCAAGCGCGCGGAGACCGTCCAACACGCGGCCGACATTCCAGTCCAGGTTCTCCACCATCGAGCTGTACCCTGCCACATCCAGCCGGGCTTGATCACGGATCCGAGCGCCATGTGGAACGTTTGGGCGGAAGACGACATCCGTCGGTCGAACGGACTGAGCACTGCCCGGGTTGGTTGATGCGGGTCCCACATACGGGCCGTGCGGCGGCTGCACGCTCAGCACCGCAAAGAACGGCGCAGCGGCGTCTCCCTCGCAATGGGCGCTCACGTGCTCAAGAAACAGGTCGGTGAGGGCATTCGTCTCGTAATCAGGCAGCCGCCGTGGAGACTCCGCGCTCGGGTCATACCGTGGATGCTTGGGGTCGGTGTACCCACCGTAGACGTAGCAGTCCTCCTGCGCGTTGTTGTTCTCGTACCCCCTCCAGTATGCAAATCCTCCCCGACGCTCCGGCGGGATGTAGTGCTCGCTGGAGTTTGATCCGTCGATATGCCACTTGCCGATCCACGCAGTGTGGCACCCTGCCTCTCCGAATGCGTTCGCAACGGTGGGTAGCGACGGATCGAGCGCCGACGGTGTTCTGGTCACACCGTTCTGGTGGGGGTAGGTTCCGGTGAGCAACGCCGCGCGGAACGGTGAGCACCACGGCGCACCTGAGACGGCGGAATCGAATCTGACCCCTCGCCTTGCCAGGTTATCGATATTCGGGGTGCGGACATTGGGATCCCCTCGATATCCAAAGCACTGCGCCCTGAGCTGGTCCGCAATGATCCACACCACATTTGGTCGCCTCTGTGATCGCGTTGTTGCCGGATGTTCCATGGCTCATCAGCCTACTACGCAACCGCCGGTAGCGCCAGCGCACGTGGCCGCTCGGTCGCAACCTGGAGCGCACCGTTGACCACCCGCCCGGCGCCGCGTACAGTCATGGGTGATGACGCAGTCGCTGATCCGCCGGCTCACGGACAACCTCCTGCTCCAGTTTCCAGAGCTTCAGGCGATCTACGTCTATGGCTCAGTCGCCGCCGGGACGGAAGGCCCGGACAGCGACCTGGACATCGGTGTCCTGCTGCCCCCGTTGCGCGCGAAAGAGCTCGGGAGCCTCGCGCTCTCCAGTGCGAAGATCGACCTGGAGTCGGTCTCCGGCCGTGAGGTTGACCTGGTAAATCTCCGGTGCACCTCAATTGTGCTTCAGAAGGAGGCAATCGCGAATGGCGCGCGCGTGTACACCGGCGACCGGTACGCAGCGGAGGTGTATGAGATGCTCGTCCTTTCTCTCTACGGCAAGCTCAATGAGGAGCGCGCGGAGATCCTCGCCGATGTTGCCCGGACCGGCCGCGCATACCGCCTATGAACGACGTGATCATCAGCAAGACGGCGAGCATCCAACGATGCGTCAAGCGCGCCCGGGAAGAGCATGCCGCCGCCACCGATTTTGCGCACGACTACACCAACCAGGATGCAGCGCTGCTCAACATCACTCGCGCATGCGAACAGGCAATCGACCTGGCCAACCACGTCGTTCGCACCAGCAAGCTCGGCATACCAACCGACAGTGCCGAGTCGTTCGAGCTTCTGGCGGCGGCCGGCATCATCGATCACGATCTTGCGAGTAACCTCAAGCGAATGGTGGGTTTCCGCAACATCACCATCCACGAGTATCAGGAGCTCGACATCGCCGTCGTTGAGTCGGTGATCACCCGAGAGCTTGACCGGCTGGTGACATTCACCGAACAGATGATCGGATGGGGCGCTGAATAGGCACATCCTGTCGGACTATTCGCCAAGATGCATAGCATTCTGTCAAATGGTTTGACAGAATGTCACTAGAGACGCCTTCGACTCGCTCGATTCCGCCCACGGCAAGCCGTTTGTGGCGCTGGTGGGTCGAGGGGAGCGGGTAAGACCGTCCTGTTGCGCCAACTCCGCACGGCCCGGGAACACGCTATCTACGTCTCGGCGGACACACTTGAGCCGGACACAGACCTCTTTGACCTGATCCGTCGACTGAACGGAGGCTACGGTTTCCGCCGGTTCTTCATTGATGAGATCCATTTCCTTCGCCGGTATCCTGCCGCTCTCAAGCGAATCTACGACTTTCTGGAAGTCCGGCTGTGGTTCACCAGCTCCGTTGCACTTTCCCTCACGCGGGCCGGGTGGGATCTCTCCCGCAGGGTGCGCCGGATGACACTCTATCCGTTTAGCCTGCGCGAGTTTGCGTGGTTCACAAGCGGTGAAGAGCGCCGCTCTCAACCGCTACCACCGCTCACGCTGGCAGCTGTCCTCACGAGACCGGTGCCGGCCGAGTACCTGAGACTCGGATCCCGGTTCCACGAGTACATGACCGGCGGTCTCTACCCGTTTCAGCTGCCGTCGAGTGCGTCATTGGATCTGTTCGAGAATACTCTGGAGAAGGTGATCACTGGAGACATCCCGAACTTCGACCCAACACTCACTACCGAGGATACAGACAACATGCGGCGAGTGCTGACATTCATCGGGAGGTCGGCTGTCGACGGCATCAACTACAGCAGCGTCTCGCGGAATGTCGGGATCACCAAGTACAAGGCGGAACAGTGCCTGAACTACTTGGAGCGGAGCTTTCTGATCTCCCGCGTGTTGCCGGCGGGGACCAATGTCCTCAAAGAACCGAAGGTGCTGATGCAGCCGCCATACCGGCTGCTCTACGCGGAGTCCGACACGGCAATCGGCGCGCTTCGCGAAGACTTCTTTGTGCTGGCGAGTGCCATGCACGGACACGCCATCCACTACGCCAAGTCCACTCGCGGCGCAAAGACGCCCGACTACGTGACGGCGGTTGACGGGGAGACCGCCGTGGTACAGATCGGTGGCCGCGGCAAGGGCCGGTCGCAGTTCAAGGGGCTCTCCTACGATCGCAAAATCGTGCTGTACGACGGTAGTCCGTCAGAAATGCAACCGGGGGAGCGCGTGCCGCTCTTCTGTGCGGGACTCGCGTAGCAAGGCCGCGGCGGGTCCGGCAGATGGTTCGACTATGCTCGAATGATAACTCACATCGACCGTGAGCGCTACCTCCCGCAGCTCGGCACGACACCGGGCGAGCTCTATGCATTGGTAGAAGCGGGCAACGAATCAACGCACTTGCGAATTGTCCACGGAAACGCTACGGTCCGTTGGGGGATCCGAACCCGGAGGCAGACGCTATGCATGAAGACGATACCACCACAGCGTATCTCCACGAGCCCGCTCGTAAGATCCCGGTTGCCGGTGAGTTCGACGTGGCGGTCCTGGGTGGCGGACCGGCCGGGATCAGTGCCGCGCTTGCCGCGGCGAGCGCCGGAGCACGAGTGGTCCTGATTGAACGCTACGGCTTCTTAGGCGGCATGGCCACCGCGGCACTCGTAGGGCCAATTCTGGGGGTCTACCACTGGGGAAGCGGGCGCCGAATCCTGGGCGGCGCGCCGTGGAAG
>CAYTGY010000025.1:0-21012 GCA_964437265.1 uncultured Spirochaetaceae bacterium
GGCGCCGCGTCCATGCACTACCTGATTGGGTTATTCAGCGCTCGGTGATATAGTGCCGCCGTATGAACCGGTTCAAGGACCAGCTGACCGAAGCCCAGCAGCGGGTTGAGGCGTGGTGGCGTGGTGAAAACACCGGCCGACCCGCCTTACTGATTACGGCGCCACGCGAGGGCGCGCCGCCGTACAACGGCCCCACGACCGACGACATGGACGCGTGGTGGACCGACCCGGCGTACGTGGTTCCGTGGATGGACCACCATCTGCACGCAACGGCTTTTCTTGCGGAGGCGATGCCCGTAGTCTTCCCGCTGCGTACCGGCCTGGTCTCCATCACCTGCAAGTACCTAGGCGCTCCCAACGTCTACCTTGACCGAAGCACCACCTGGTCTGACCCGATCATCCACGACTGGGACCACGCTCCGGCACTGGAGTTCGACCCCACGAACCTCTGGTGGCAGCGTACCGAACGGCTGATGCACGTCGCGGTTTCTATGATCGAAGACAACCACTACCAGGCATTTGTGGGACTTCCGGACCTCAACGGTCCCACGGAGATTCTCGCCGGGCTCCGTGGCTCGCAAGAGCTCGCCATTGACTTCTACGATCACCCAAAGGCGATCACCCCGGCGCTCAGGAAGGTTCAGGACGCGTGGTGGGAGGCCTACCGCAGGACCACCGCAATTGCGCATCAGTGCGGAGGCTACTTCAACTGGATGCGCGTCTGGTCCGAGCGTCCCATGATCGATCTGCAGTGGGACGTCTCCTGCCTCATTTCCAGAGAGATGTTCGACCAGTACTTCCTGCCCTTCATTGTGGAGCAGGCGCGCGGGGTGGACCGAACTATCTACCACCTAGACGGTCCCGACGCTATCCGCCATCTCGACTCGCTGATGGCCGTAGCGGAGATCGACGCCATCCAGTGGGTCCAGGGGGCCGGCGGCGGAAGAACCAGTGAGTGGATTGATCTCCTCAAGCGAATCCAGGACGGCGGAAAGCGGGTCTGGGCGCCCTGTGATCCGGACGAGGTAGGCACGCTTGCGCGGAAGCTCGATCCGGCGGGGCTGATGCTCGTGGTGAATGCAGCGAGTCAGGCAGAAGGCGAGGCGTTGATCCGCGAGGCGGAGCGGTAGCTCGCCCCCCCCGTCACAGCTCTCCGAGCGGCGTGTTCCGACCGGTGGTGTCGTCCACCGTTGCATCCGGCGGGAGTGTCCACAGGAAGGTGTAGGCGCCTGCCGCAACGCGGAAGCTGAACACACCGTCTACCATCTCATCGTGCACCACCAGGTCCTCGAGATGGGACTCGCCCTCGTCGGCGTCGATCTCTATGTCTGAAGTCCCGGCGGGGATGCGTACGCGTGCCGATGCGTTCGCGGGTACGATCACCTGCAACGTCACCGTTCCGTCGCTGACGGTCCACTCTGAGGACGCCGGTCCAAACGGCGTTGACAGCTCGGCCTTGGCGTGGGTGAGCCCATATCCGGGCGTCGGTGCAATCTGAAGCGGCGGCTCGTTGGGATTGGTGAGATCCACTTTCAGTCCGGCGACAGTGGTGTACATCCAGTCGCCAATGGCCCCGTAGGCGTAGTGGTTGAAGCTGTTCATCTCAACCGGCCCAAAGCCGTGCTCGTGCGTGTAGCTGTTCCACCGCTCCCACATGGTGGTTGCTCCCTGGTTCACGGTGTACAGCCACGACGGGAACTGTTCCTGAAGCAACAGCCGGTATGCTACGTCCGGGCGGCCGTAGCGGGTTAGTGCGGGGCAGAGCAGGTTGGTGCCGACAAAACCGGTGGCCAGGCGCCAGCCTCGCAGCTCCAGCCGGCGTACCAACCGGTCCACGGCGGACCGGCGGAGCTCCTCAGGCAGGAGATCGAACGCAAGCGCGATTGCGTATGAGCTCTGCGTGTCACCCAGAATCCGTCCGTTTGAGGTGACGTATTCGCGCCGGAACGCCTGGACAATCCGGTGGTGAAGGTCGCGAAGCTGTACCGCATCATGCCGTCGGCCCAGAAGCCGCGCCATACGGTGGGCCAGATCAGTACTGTAGGCGAAGTACGCGGTGCCAATGAGGTCCTTTGGCGTCGCACCCACTCGGGTTCCCTCAGGTGCGTCCATGGATACCCAGTCGCCAAAGCCGCCCCAGTCGGTGGTGAACTCATCTGAGCGGATAAGGCCGCGGCTGTCCGCTCGCATGGACCCAATGAAGCGCAGGATTGCGTCGAAGTGATCTGCGATGATCCGTAGATCGCCGTAGCGCTGGTAGATGATCCATGGACAGATCACGAACGCGTCAGACCACGCCGGCCCACCGTCGTTCTCATCAGAGGGCTTCGTGTAGCGAATGGTGGGCACCACCGACGGGATGGTGCCGCGCGGCCCCTGTTCATCCTCCATGTCTCGCTGCCACTTGGTGAAGAACGGTGCGACGTTCATGTTGAATGCGGCGGTCGGGATGAACACCTGCGCGTCACCGGTCCAGCCGAGTCGCTCATCGCGTTGCGGACAGTCGGTTGGCGCCTCCAGATAGTTGCCTCGCTGTCCCCACCTGATGTTGCTCTGCAGTTGGTTGACCTTTGGATGCGAACAGCTGAACGAACCGGTCTGCTCCAGGTCGTTGTGAACAACCAGTCCCGTAACCTGCTCAGGCTGCGGAATGGCGGATACGCCACTGACCTCTATGTAGCGGAAACCATGGAAGGTGAACCGTGGCTCATAGGTGAACTCGGCGTCTGAAGCGCACGTGTAGGTGTCAGTAGCCTTGGCGCTACGGAGGTTCTCCACGTAGAGCGTACCGTCCGGGTTGAGCATCTCAGCGAAGCGCAGCGTGACCGTTGTGCCTGCGGTTCCGGAGAGCCGAACACGCGCCCATCCGGTGATATTCTGTCCCAGATCGAATACGTGGCGCCCCGGCTCGGGCTCGCTTTGTGCCACCGGTGTAAGCTCTCTTACGCGGCGAGGCGGCGGTACCACCTTGGCATCGAGCGCCGGCGGCGAGGTTGTGGACCCATCCCACGAGCACAGCGCGGGGCCAATAACGCGAACCGCGTTCCAGCCCTTGCCGGCCTTCAATCCCGCAGCGTCCGTCGCGCCGGCATCCCACTCGGTGAGCTCTTCTCGTGCGTCATACGCCTCTCCGTCGTAGATGTCGGAGGCGAGGATAGGGCCGGTCCGCCATATCCAACTCTTGTCTGAGCAGATCACGGTCTTCTTGCCGTCCGCCGCGGCTATGTGGAGCTCGCAGAGTAACTGTGGCCGTGAGCCAAAGAGGCGCTCGCCGTCTCGTATCCGGGCAATCCGGCCGCAGTACCATCCATCGCCCAGGATGGCGCCCATGGCGTTGTCTCCGGAGGTCACCAGCCCGGTCACATCGTAGGTCAGGTACTGGCAGCGCTTGTTGTAGTCGGTCCACCCGGGAACAAGGACGTCGTCTCCCACGCGAGTACCGTTGATCGACAACTCCACCAACCCGCGCGCTGCCACGTAGAGCCGCGCTCGAGCCACGGTGCCGCCTACCGCAAACCCGGTACGAAGACAGGGGGGCGGACCACCGTCGTCTGAGTCGTCGTCGGTTGGCCCAATCCATGAGGCGGACCACTCGGCGCCGTCTAGAAACGCTGTTTCAAACCAACACGCATCACTCCATCCGCCCCACTCGTGCCGGTGGTCGCACAACCGGACGCGGAACCAGTAGCGCGTCAGTGACTGCAGCGCGTTGCCGGCGTATTCCACCAGTACCGATGTGGTCGACTCTACCTCGCCGGTATCCCAGGTGAGAGATGCCTCGTCGAACGACGCGCCGGTAGCCACCTGCAACTGGTAGGCTGTCTGGGCGGCGCCCGGCCGCGGATCATCCATCCACCAGGAGAAGCGCGGACGGCCGGTATCAATTCCAAGGGACGCTGAAGCGTACTCGCAGGTCAGGTGATGAGCTTTTGCTGTTGGCATGTAAACCTCGCTGCGGGGCATGATGGCATGCAGAGGCCCGAGTGTCACTACCGCGCGGCCGCTACTCGCGCTCCGCGAAGACGGCCTTTGCGACGGTGAACGGCTCCGCCGTCGGGCCGGCTTGGTCCGACGCCGCGGCGGACTCGCTCAGCACCACAATCCGGCCGTTCTCAACGCGCGCCCCGGCGCACACGTCATCCCACACGGACTCCAGTACTGCCGCATTCTCCCCGCTGGTTGCCAGCTCCAACTCCGTGATGGGTGTCCCCACAGACACCTGAAAGAGCGTCTTGTGCTTGTGGATGGCACCCAGGGCGGTCACGGCGGTCTGGAAGCTGCTTGCGTGCTCAGGAGCAGCGCATCCGTCCAGCTCCTCCAGCCGGGGCCAGGGAGCGCGGTGAACACTCGGGCGGCCCGTGTCCGGACCAAACGCCCACTGCCACACATCCTCCGTTATGTACGGGAGGAACGGGGCGAACATCCGCAGCAGAACAGAGAGCCCGGTCCTCAACGCTGCAACCGCGGAGCGGCGACCGGCAGCGTCATCAGACTTTGCTCGCCCTTTGGTAAGCTCCAGATAGGTGTCCGTGAAGCTATGCCAGAAGAAGTCCTCCACCGCGGAGATCACCCGCGCGAACTCGAAGCGCTCGAACGCTGAGGTGGCATGCCGCACCAGATCGCGGAGCCGGGCGATGAACGCGCGATCGAGCTCGAAGGTGATATCAGAAACTGAGAGGTCGGCTGTGCCCGGATCCTGCGAGAGAACGAACTTGCCGGCGTTGTACAGCTTGGTAACCAAGCGTCTGCCGATCTTCATGATGTTCTCATCAAAGATCGTGTCCGTCCCAAGGTTCGCCTGTGCCGCCCAGTACCTGACGCCGTCGGCACCGTGCCGGTCCAGGTACTCGATAGGCGTGACCACGTTGCCCTTGCTCTTGGACATCTTCTTCCGGTCCGGGTCTACGATGAATCCTGAGATCACCGCGCTATTCCACGGGATGGTGTCTTCGTGAAGCGCTGCTTTGACAATGGTGTAGAACGCCCAGGTCCGGATGATCTCATGCGCCTGCGGGCGGATGTCCATGGGAAAGAGCTGCCGGTGGCGATCCGGATTGTCGGTCCAGCCGGACATGATCTGCGGGCTCATAGAGCTGGTGAACCAGGTATCAAAGATATCCGACTCTCCGGTGAAGCCGTTGGGCTTGTCTCGTTGCTCTTCTGAATAGCCATTAGGCGCGTCCGACATAGGATCCACCGGGAGCGACTCCGGCGGCGGGAGAATTGGGTTCGCATAATCAGGCGCCCCGTGTTCGTCCAGCCGGTACCAGACCGGGATGCTCACGCCAAAGAACCGTTGCCTACTGATACACCAGTCGAACGCGAGCCCGTCGGTCCAGTTCTCATACCGCTTGCCCATATACGCGGGATACCAGGCGACCTGCCGCCCCTTGTCTATCAGGTACTGTTTCTTGTCCAGGAGCCGCACGAACCATTGGCGGGTGGGCACGAACTCAATTGGCCGAGAACCCTTCTCGAAGTACTTCACCGGATGCGTGATCGGTTCCGGCTCCTCCAGCAGCGCCGGATTCTCACCGGCGGCAAGCTGCTCCGCAACGACGGCCTTTGCCGCCTTGATGCTCCTTCCCTCGATCTCCGCGTAGGCGGCGTTTGCAGCCTCAGGGCTCAGGCTGTTCCACCCGGGCTCGCCAAACCGAACCGCCTGCATCCGTCCATTGCGGCCAATTACCTGGCGAAGCGGTAAGCGCTCGCGGCGCCACCACTCCACGTCGGTGGCGTCTCCAAAGGTACAAACCATGAGGATGCCGGTACCCTTTTCCGGGTCCGCCTCCTCGCTTGGGAAGATGGGGACCGGCATGTGATAGAGCGGCGTGACCGCCTCCTTGCCAAAGAGGTGCTGGTACCGCTTGTCCGAGGGGTGGGCCGTGACGCCCACGCACCCCGATAAGAGCTCAGGACGGGTGGTCGCGATAGCGAAGCTCTCTTCACTGTCACGGACACCAAACCTGACCTTGTAGAAGGCGCCTGCGTCTTGCCGGTCCTCCAGCTCCGCCTGGGCGATTGCAGTGCCAAAATCGACGTCCCACATGGTTGGGGCTTCAGTACTGTAGATATGCCCCTTGCTATAGAGATCCAGAAAGCTCAACTGCGCCATTCGACGGCTCGTATCATCAATAGTGGCGTATGTCTGGTTCCAGTCGACCGAGAGCCCGGCGTGACGCCAGAGCTCCTCAAACGCCTTCTCGTCTTCTGCAGTGAGCTTGTGGCAGATCTCGATGAAATTGCGCCGGGAGACCGGAGTTGCCGGCCCCTTGCGCTGCTTGGACGAAGCCGGTTCCACGGTCAGACTCGGATCATACGGAACCGACGGATCACAGGTGATGTGATAGTAATTCTGGACGCGCCGTTCGGTGGGGAGACCGTTGTCATCCCAGCCCATGGGATAGAAGATGTTGCGGCCGCGCATTCGCTGAAACCGCGCAATGAAGTCGGTGTGCGTGTAACTGAACACATGGCCAATATGGAGCGACCCGCTCACCGTGGGTGGCGGCGTGTCGATGGCAAAGGTTTGATCGCGGCCGCGGTCCTGGTCATACGCGTAGACCCGGTCTTGCTCCCACGTTTCCCGCAGGCGCGCCTCTGCCGTGGCTGAGTCGAAGTGGCGGGGCAAGGCCGCGGGATCAACTATGGTGACGGTCTGCTTCTTCATGGTTGTTCGTGTTCCTTTCGTTTCTTGTATCGCACAGCGCTGCGCGGTGTGTCCAGTGTGAGGCTCTTATACAAGATCCCCGGCGCCGGCTCTTCCGCGTTCCTTGACGGTAGCTACCGGTTCTGTGCGAACTCCGCCATGGCCAGAATGTTTGCTTCAGGTGTGCCGCGCGCTATCTCGCACCCGGCGGCCACCATGTAGCTCCTGCCGGCGGCGGCGGTGAAGCAGTCGCCCAGCGCGCGTTTGATTGAGTCCGGCGTTGCGTCACGCAACACACGCACCGGGTCTATGTTGCCGGTCAGTACCTGTTCAGGCCCGCCGTGGCGGCGGGCATCCGCAACCGGCGCCATGCTGTCCAGGTCCATGATATCCGGCCGTATCTTGGGCAGGTGCGGAAGGACGAACCGGGAGTTACCACAGATGTGGAGCCGCACCATGGCGCCCATCGCGTGAATGCGCTCAACATACCGGATGTGGTATGGAAGCGCGAACTCCTCGTAGAGTGCCCCACCAATCAGGCTAGCCGCCGCATCGCCTATTCCAATGACATCCGCTCCTGCATCGACCTGTGCCTGGGCAAAGGCCATCTCCATCTCAAAGATGAAGGCCAGCACATCGCTGACGAACCCGGGGTCATCGTAGAAGTCGAGCATGAACCGGTTGATCCCGCGTAGGTCAGAGGCCTCTGCGATTGGCCCCTCCACCCATCCTTCCACGATCATCGTACCATCTACCTGAGCCCGTAGCTCCTTGATCACGCGGAGGCGGTTGCTCATCCGACGGCCCTCGCCCGGGTCTGGTGCGCGCAGCGCGGCGAGCTTGGTCTTGTCTGTGAGTAACGACCTGTTTTCATCAAGCGCCGGCGGGGCGTCATCCGGGTAGTGTACTGCAGCGCCACAGTCGGCCGCTTCTATGGCTGGATCAGAGATTGCGGACACATGATCGATCGCGTAGCGCTCGGCGAAGGCGATCTGCCCTCGGACGTGCTCACGCCAGTCGGTCGCATACCGGCCGTATGGGACGTTAATCTCGTCTGCGGCAACCATCATGGAGATGGCCACGTTTGGTAGTCGATCCGGCTGTTCACCACGAACGACCGCCCGTATCCGCTCAGCGCTGGTCATGGTCTTTTCCTATCACAATCGGGTTGACCCCGGCAAGCGTGTCCGCCGCAGCCGCAATTTCATTCCGGGCATTGTTTACATCATGTTTTCACCCGGGCATATTTCCGCCGGCAGGACCACGATGGATGAACAGGAGCGATACTCCGCATTTGACGGATTCACCCATGTCGCCACCGGCGATCTGCGGTCGGTTGTGGAGCGAGCGCTTGAGTATCTTCGCAACGCCGACGCGTGCGTGAGCGCATTGATGCGATTGGCGCATTCATGTGGGCGGTGGCGGGAGACTTGCCGGACTTCGAAGAGGCCACCCGGGCGCTCTACACACGTGACTGGAGTCGCATGGAGTCGTGCTGCCGCTGACTACGGCAAAGACGCGGCACGGAAAAGCCGTTGCGGGATTGGCCCGTATGGAGTACGCTTTTCCCCCATGCATGTAGTCAGGAATTGTTGTCATACCGCGAGACAGAACCGCTGAATGGCCGCCGAAGTTAGGCAACGGAAGACGATTCTTCTGGTGGACGATGAAGCGATCATCGCGCTGGCGGAAAAGGGGATTCTGGAACGCTACCGGTACGCGGTCATCATCGCCACATCGGGCGAAGCGGCGGTTCAAACCGTTCGGCAGAACCCGGAAATAGACCTGGTACTCATGGACATCAACCTTGGGCCGGGCATGGACGGAACTGAGGCCGCCGAACGGATATTCAAGGTCCGTGATGTGCCCGTGGTCTTCCTCTCATCTCATACGGAGCGTGAGGTTGTTGAAAAGACCGAAGGAATTACCTCCTACGGGTATATCGTAAAGAACTCCGGAGAAACGGTTCTTCTTGCTTCAATAGAAATGGCATTCAGGCTCCTTGATTCGAGAGAACGGCTCAAGGAGGTCGGAAACAGGCTCAGTGCGACGGTGAACGCTATTCCGGATCTCTTGTTCGTGGTTGACCGTGACGGCTACTTCCGGGACTTTGCCAAGAACCCGAGCAATGACATTCCCCTGGCACTGGCGCCGGCAAAGATCATTGGGGCGCACCTATCTGACGTGTTTTCACCGGAGGAGGTGCAGACGCATCTGGACCTCTATTCGGAATGCATCAGCACGGGAGACATACAAACGCACATCTATGACCTGGACTTCGCCGGTGAGAAGCACTTCTTCGACCTCCGGATTGCAAAGCTGGATGACACCTCGGTTCTTGCAATAATCAGGGACGTTACTCAGAAGCAGAAGTCTGATCTCCAGCTGAAAAAGATCAGCCAGGCGATCCGGCAGAGCTCCTCGACGGTTGTCATAACCGACACGGATGCACGTATAGAGTATGTCAACCCGAAGTTTACCGAACTCACCGGGTATTGTTCAGACGAAGTGATGGGGGAGAATCCGCGTATTCTGCAAAGCGGCCGTACTCCGGAACACGTCTACCGGGAGCTGTGGGATACCGTTACATCAGGGGTGGAGTGGCACGGGACGTTCTGGAACAAGAAGAAGAACGGTGACTTGTACTGTGAAGCGGCATCCATTGCTCCGGTCAAGGACAGTGATGGTCGGATCATCAGCTATATCGCGGTCAAGGAGGACATCACCGGCCGGGTGAAGGCGGAAGATGCGCTTCGGGCCGGCACAAGCCGGTTCACGGTACTCGCGGACTCCTGCCCAATACTCATCTGGGAGACCGATGAGGACAAACGGTGTATCTATTTCAACAACCGCTGGCTTGCCTACACCGGACGCTCCATGGAACAGGAGCTAGGCGACGGATGGACGCAGGGAGTTCACCATGAGGACCGCGAGACGTGTCTTGCCACGTTCCACGCGGCGTTTGATAACCGAGAGCCGTTTGCCATGGAGTACCGGCTGAGAAAGGCGGACGGCACCTACGGTCGTATCTACGATCAGGGGAATCCCAAAATCGATCCAACCGGAGCATTTACCGGGTATATAGGAGCGTGTACGGACATAACGGAACTCGGGAGAGAAATCCAGGAGCAGCGGGTTGGGAAGCGTGCGGATTAAAGCCCGTGTCTGGGTACCCCATGTGAGCGCCGGGGTACTTCTGATCGGTCTGTTTTCGGCATCCGCCTTCGGGCAGGACGTGCCCCCCGATTCGGTGCGAGTTGTCGGTTCCACAACGATTCAGCCGATCATTGAGGAAATCGCGGGGGGCTACCATGAGTCATCCGGGATTACCCTTGAGATTCGTGGAGGCGGCAGTGGAGCCGGTCTTCAAGCACTCCGTGACGGAGCGGCCGACGTGGCTACCGTGAGCCGGTCATTGACCGCCGCCGAACGGGCGGAGTTTTCCTCTGCAACGATCGGGTACGACGCCCTGGCGATCATCGTCAACCGGGAGAACCCGCGGGAGCGGATAACAACCGCCGAGCTTCGTGAGATCTATACCGGACAGGTTCGGATCTGGGATGACGCGCCGCGGTGGGCTACGGAGATCGTCCTGGTTTCCAAACAGGTTGGGCGAGGCACGCTGGCGGTATTTGAGGCGTACACCGGCCTTGTCAGCCCCGCGTGGGACGCCGCCGACGTTGCGGACGCAAGACGCATTTCCGCAGACGCGTGGGAGGCGGGCTCCAACCTGGATTCAATTCTCTGGGTGGGGGGGATCCCCGGCGCGGTCGGTTTCGTCTCAATCGGAGCCGCCGACGAATTCATCGTAATGGGACACCCGATAAAGAAACTGACCCTTGACGGTGTCCCCGCTGCTGGACGCGCGATCGAGTCGGGCACCTATCCGATCGTTCGGGAGCTCAATCTGGTCTATCGCGAGGGTGATGAGTTCGCGCTGGATCTCGTTCGTTACATCAGTTCGGAAGCGGGGCGGGCGGCGATCACGGCGCGCGGCTACGTCCCCGCCAAGGTTGATTCGCGATGAACCGCCGACTGTCCTATCACGTGCTGTGGGTACCGTTTCTCGTGGTCGCCCTGACCAGCGTAGCCGCAATTGCCCTCCTTACGCGGCAACAGGCACAACGATTCGCGGAACACGATGAGTTACAGATGCGCTCCCGGCACATCGCGCTGAGCGTTGAGCGCGTGATCGCCGACATGATGCAGGGGATTGTCACCGCGAACGACGCGGACCTTGTCCATGCCGCCTGGCTTTCAACCACGCTCTTTGAGTCGATGTACGAGATGGAGGAGCGCTTCTGTGTCTCCGACGCGGCGCCGGACTGTGAGAATCGCCGGGCGTTATCCGGCGCGTACCGGAATCTGTACCGCCACCTGGTAGAGGCCGTGGCGTTTTCCCGGGAGAACCGCCGTGATGAGGCGGTCTCCGCTATGGCCCGCGTGCGGAGTTCCCAGGAGGAGATGCAGCGTGAGCTGAATACGATGATCGCGCGTGTTGCCGCGATTGAAACGGCGGGCCTGAGGCGTACTACCGTTCTCTTTGCTCTCACCGGACTTCTACTGGTGGCGGTGGCGCTCATGAACGTTTGGCTTGTCATTCCCGCGCTGGTCATCCGGCCGATGAATCGTGTTGCCGAAAAGGCGGAGGCCGCCGCGCGGGCGAAAACTGAATTTCTCGCCAATATGAGCCACGAAATCCGCACACCAATGAACGCGGTGATCGGCATGACCGGCCTCCTGCTGGATACCGAACTGTCGCCAATCCAACGTCATTATGCCGGAATTGTCCGCAACAGCGGTGAGGCGTTGTTAACGTTAATCAACGATATCCTTGATTACTCCAAGATCGAATCGGGTCGCCTGGATTTGGAAACCGTCGATTTCGATCTGGAGAGCACGGTCGGTGACCTGGCCGCAACCCTCGCTCTCCGCGCCCAGGAAAAGGGGCTGGAACTCCTCTACAGTGTAGATCCGGCAATTCCGCGCATACTGCGCGGTGATCCCGGGCGTCTGCGGCAGGTACTCATCAACCTGGTGGGAAACGCGATCAAGTTCACCGACGAGGGGGAGGTAGTTATCCGCTTCACCCTCGTCGGGGAACCGGCGGGTGCGTCGGCTCGGCTGTGCTGCACCGTTCGAGATACCGGCATCGGCATACCCGCCGACAAGCGGGAGATGCTTTTCGGTTCATTTACCCAGGTCGATGCGTCTACGACGCGGCGGTACGGCGGTACGGGGCTTGGGCTCGCTATCTCGAGCCGACTGGTGGAGCTGATGGGTGGAGCGATCGGCGTTACGAGCGAGGAAGGGAAAGGCTCCGAGTTCTGGTTTACCGTGGAGCTTGCTCAGCACGGGACGCCGGCGCAGATGGTGGAACCACCTGTTGAAGAAGTCCGAGGTCTTCGTGTGCTTATCGTCGACGATAACGCAACCAACCGCGAAATCCTGCGGACAACGGTTGCCTCCTGGGAAATGCATCCGGTTGAGGCCGATAGTGGTGCGCAGGCGCTTGAGCGGATGAAACGTGCCCGTGATGACGGCCAACCGTTCCGTCTTGCGATTATCGACATGCAGATGCCGGGAATGGACGGAGAGGAACTCGGCCGGGCGATTCAGCAGGATGAAGCTCTCGCCGGTACGGCGATGATTATGCTCACATCCCTGGGCGCCTGGAGCAACACCCAACGACTTGCTGAAATCGGTTTCGCCGGGTACCTGCACAAGCCCACCCACAGCCGTGAGCTCCGCGACGCAGTCTCCCGGGCCCTCGCGGGAAAGCCTGATCGCGGAAGCTTTCTCGTGCAGGCTCCGGAGACACGTCATTCCAGCGGTGAGACGTCCGCGAACGTGGCGGCCTCACCGGCCGCGCGCAATGCCCGGGTACTGGTTGCCGAGGACAACGTCACCAATCAGATGGTGGCGCTGGGCCTTCTTCGAAAGCTTGGTGTTGACGGCGACGCCGCTGCCGACGGCAAGGAAGCGCTCAAGGCGTTGGCAACCGTTCCGTACGATCTTGTTCTGATGGACGTTCAAATGCCGGTGATGGACGGGATTGAGGCGACTCGCCTGATACGATCAGGACAGTCCGGGGTGCGCAATCCGGATATCCCAATCGTGGCGATGACCGGCCACGCAATGCAGGAGGACCGGGAGCGTTGCCTTGCCGCCGGTATGAACGATTACCTTACCAAGCCGGTGCAACTCAGCGCATTCACCCGCGTACTGGAAGAGTGGCTACCCGTCCCGGCGGACGACATCGCAGCCGGTGACGAAACACCTGACACCACGCCGCGCGATGACGCACTCCCCGGTGTCACGCCACCGGCGGTCTGGAACCGCGCTGCCATGATGGAGCGGATGATGGGTGACGAGAGTCTGGCCCGTGAGATACTCGACGCGTTTCTTGAAGATGTGGTGCGCTTCCGTGATCCTTTTGATGCGGCTGTCCAGGGCGGTGATCTGCGAGGCTTGGAGCGGCTGGGCCATTCCACCAAGGGAGCGGCGGCAACGCTGTGCGCCGAGGAGCTTGAGGCGCTATCAGCGCGGATGGAAGGTATTGCGAAGGAGGGTGACCTTGCTGCACTTCAGCAGTTGCAAGACCCCTGGCATGCAGCGCTGGAACGCCTGGAGACCGAAATACGGCAGGATCGTCTCATTCGACATGAGGGGTAGCGCGGGTACGGCTTGACGACCGTGTACATGTATGGCATATTAGTGGTATGAGTAGGAAAGTAACCTACCAGATTGATGAACGCCTTGATGCCGACCTGCGTCAAGCAGTCCATGACGGCGCGGCTGAGACCATGAGCGCCTTTGTGGAAGAAGCGCTACGAGCCCATCTCAGAGAGCTTCGTCGCGAGCGGATTCGGGATGGGATCAGGGAGGCGGCTCGCGACGAACTGTTCCGGCAGGATGTGGCGGAGACCACGCGCGCCTATGGTCCGGGCAGTGCGGAAGGCCTGGAGTGACCATGGAACCGTGGAGGTGGAGTATCGTCTATCTGTACCTTGATCCGGTTGTGGGTCACGAACAGGCGGCGAACCGTCCCGCCCTGATTGTGAGCGATGAGACGTTCAACCAGGTCATGGGCGTGGTAACCGTGCTGCCGCTGACCACGAGAAAGACCGGGCGCAAGATCTACCCGAATGAGATCATGCTCCCGGCGGGTCGCTACGGGCTCGATGAGGAGTCGATTGTGCTTGCGCACCAGATTCGTACCGTGTCAAAGGACCGAATCAAGCGACGCGTCGGGCTGGTCTCGGAAGAGACGGAACAGGAGGAGTGCCTGGAAGCGGTCCGTGTGCATCTGGGGATGTACTAGCCCGCTACGGCGCCGCCCTCTTGCGAACCTGCACACCGTACGGTGGCAGCTGCGTGGCCGCCGGGGCCTCGTCATCCGGCCCGCCGCGCCCGGTTCCGGTGTTTGGCGGCGGTGAGCGGTAGATCACTTCTTCACCCGGCTCCAGCGCCGGCGCCGGCCGAAGCTCTGCGGTGAAGTTCATCAGGAAGCGGTAGTCGGTCCGGTCGTCGGAGCGAAGGGTGGCGAGCACGCCGTCCGCCGGCGCGGGATCAAAGGCGCGGCGCGGCCGCGCGTGGGCGGCTACTCGAGCGTATAGCTCGTTGAGGAACCGCTGTTCGTTCCGCGAGGCGACGTAGTACGCTTTCCCCGAACCTACCGCGTTGACCGTAAGCGCCGGTCGGCCTGCGTAGAACTGGCCACGGTAGGTACCGAGCACCTCCGCGCTCTCTGCGTGGATAAGCGCCGCGAGCTCGCCGGCTTCAAAGCTCGTGGGCCCGCCGGGAACCAGCGGTTCGTGTAGCACCACCTCCAGGTGATCCCCGGGGTAGAGCGCATCGATCTCCTCATCCCAGATGCCCAAGAGCTCACGCAGCGGGCCGGGAAAGCCCCCACGATGGCAGAGGTCGTGCTGGTCCACAATGCCGCTCCAGTAGGTGACAACCAACGTGCCCCCGCCGCGTACGAACTCGGTGAGACGTTCGGCCACCCCAGGGCGGATCATGTAGAGCATAGGTGCGGCGATGAGCGTATACGGCAAGAGGTCCGCCGTGCCGTCAACCACATCGGTAAGAACGCTCAGCCGCGCCAGGGCGTGGTGGTGACGGTCACACGTTTCCAGGTACGCGGTGCGATTGTCGTTGCGCGGACCCTGGGCGTCGTCAATGGCCCAACGGTTCTCCCAATCCACCATGACCGCGGCCTGTGCCGGCACCGTGGTGCCGGCCACTGCAGAGAGCGCTTCCAGCGCCGCGCCTACATCGGCCACGTCCTGAAAGACGCGGGTGTGCTCGTGGCCCACGTGGTCAACCACCGCGCCGTGAAACTTCTCACTTGAGCCCCGGCCCTTCCTGAACTGGAAGTACTGCACTGAGTCGCTGCCGTGGGCCACCGCCTGCAGGCTGGACAGCAGGTGCATCCCCGGTCGCTTGAGCTTCGCCACGCTCGCCCAATTGGTGGCGCTGGTGACACTTTCCATGAGCAGGAACGGCTTTCCCATCCCGAGCGACCGGTTGAGATCGTGAGCCATCCCCACGCGGGTGGCTAAGCGGGCGTCGTCGCCGGCCGGGTCCCAGTCGCCGCGCGGCTCCGGCAGTGATCCGCTGCCGTGCCAGGCCGGGTAGCTGTCCCAAGACACGACATCGATGTCCCTGGCCAGCTCCACGTAGTTCAAGACCGGGTAGAATCCCATCAGGTTGGTGGTGACCGGGATGCTGGTGTCCACGGCGCGGAGCGCGGAGACCTCGTGCCGGATGAAATCACGGGTCTGGTGCGTGACAAATCGCTTCCAGTCCAGGTTGTGACCGTGCACAAAGTGCTCACCGTGCGGGGCGGGGGACTCCACCTGGCTCCAGCTGGTGTAGGTGTGGCTCCAGAAGCCGGTCCACCAGGCTCGGTTGAGCGCATCCAGGTCGTCTTCGTAGCGCGCCATGAGCCATGCGCGAAAAGCGTCCTGACAGAGCGGGCAGTGACACTCGCCACCGTACTCGTTGCTCAGGTGCCACAGCACCACCGCCGGATGCGAGGCGTACCGCTCCGCAAGCTTGGTGTTTATGATCTGAGTCTTCTCCCGGTACACCGGCGAGGTGTAACAGTGGTTGTGCCGTGTGCCGTACAGATTGCGGACGCGATTCGGCTGCACGCGGAGCACCTCCGGGTAGGTGGCGCTCATCCACGCCGGGCGCGCGCCGGTGGGCGTTGCCAACATCACCGTGATGCCGGCGTCGTGCAGCCGTTGGATGCAGGCGTCCAGCCACTCGAATGTGAATCGCCCTTCTTCCGGTTCCAGCGCGGCCCACGCGAAGATGCCCACACTCGCGCTGTTGATGTGCGCGAGCTTCATCAAGCGGAGGTCGTCCTCAAGAACTTCCGGATCGTGCAGCCACTGATCAGGGTTGTAATCCCCACCGTGAATCAGCCGTGGTTGTTCTCCTGCTTGTAGCCGGTAGATCGCCGTTCGGTTCATGTTCGGGTGGTAGCACGAAGCCGGGCCCAACGGCAAGCGCCGATCCGGCTGTTCTTGGCCGTTCGCGCTTCTCATTGACAACGGTCCGTAGGAGGGGTACACTCAGTATTGTACTAGTCCTTTAGTACAACCGCACAGGAGGGGGGCAGATGGTAGAAGTGAAAAGTCTCTTCCACTCGTACAAGAAGGACGGGACGTATGCCGTCAACGACGTGAGCTTCATCATGGAGAAGGGTGAGATTTTCGGATTCTTGGGGCCGAGCGGCGCGGGAAAATCCACGACGCAAGGGGTGCTCACCGGACTCTTGGAGCTGCAACAGGGTGAAATCGTCATAGACGGGGAGCGTCGCGAGGGCAAGCCGGACAAGGCGTTCTTCAATCGGATTGGCGTGGGGTTCGAGATCCCCAATGTCTACAAGAAACTCTCCGGTCTGGATAACCTTCGGTTCCATGCATCGCTGTATGACCGCGAGACTGCGGACCCCATTGACGTGCTGACCGCGGTGGGGCTGGCCGAGTACGCAAAGCGCAAGGCCGGTGACTACTCCAAGGGAATGATGCAGCGGCTGGGATTCGCGCGGTCAATGCTCAACAACCCGGACATCTGGTTCCTGGACGAGCCGACCATGGGTCTGGACCCGACAACGTCAAACAGCATCAAGGCGATCATCAAACGTCGGCAGGCCGAGGGTGCGACGATCTTCCTCACTACCCACAACATGTACGTTGCGGATGAACTGTGCGACCGCGTGGGGTTCATTGTCGACGGTAAAATCGCCGCGCTCGATACGCCAAAGAACCTGAAGCTCAAATACGGCAAACCGACGGTGACCGTCGAGTACCGCGAGGGCGGACAGTTGCTCTGTCAAGAGTTCGACATGGCGAACGGGAGCAAGGCCGAATTGCAGCGGTTCATCGGTGATCACGACATTGCGACTATCCATTCCGGTGAGCCGACGCTCGAGGATATCTTCGTCAAGTTGACCGGTCGCGGCCTGGAGTAGGGGGCGAACATGAGGCGCATTGCTACCCTTCTGAAGAAAGACATCATCCTGGGCTTCAAGGATGTGTTCATCATCCTGGAGCTTGTATTCGCGGTGGTCCTGGTACTGCTGATGCTCTTTGTCTTTCCGGAAGACCTGAACACCGAGGAGACGGTCTTTATCTACGACGAGGCAGGCGTTGTCGAACCGTTCCTCGATCGCTTGCCGGAGGACATCGCCGAACTCTCCGGGGACCGCTTTGTGGCCGACCGTCGGGCGGTCATCGACGGCATGGTGGAAAACCGCAATGCGATGGGTGTGGTGATCGAACGGGGTGCCGCCGACGGTCCTCGCTACGATGTGGAGCTTCTGGTGCAGCCGTACACAACGTCGGGGATGGTCGACTACATTCGCACCGAGCTGGAGGACCTCTTTGCCGTTATCGCACCGCCTGCCGACGCCTATCCGCCGGATGTCTACGATTCGGTGCGGGTGACCGCGCTCACCGAAGGGATGCGCGATCAGATTCCCTTCAATCAGCTGCTGCTCCCGACGGTGCTGCTGTTCATGGTCGGCATTGTGGGGCTCTTCGCAATGATTTCACTGTTGGGTCAGGAACGGGCGGATCAGACGATTCGCGCCTTCCGCGTCTCGCCGGCCGGCCTCTGGGAGTTTCTGACCAGCAAGCACCTGGTGATCCTGCTGACCGGGATGGCGACGTTCTCCATTCTCTACATTCCGTTGATCGGTCTACACGGGTATCTGCCGTCGCTTCTGTTGATGGCACTGACAATCGTGTTCGGATCTGCGCTTGGAACGATCCTTGGGGCGTTCATGACCGATCCGATGGCTTCGATCGGGTATGTCATTCTGTTGATGATGGTGCTCGGGTTGCCGGCGATCTCGCTCTTCGCACCGGTCTTTGCGCCGCCGTGGCTCAAGCTCTTGCCGAGCTACTACACGTTGCACGGACTCGATGCCGTCATGTTTGGTGAGGGGATCAGTCGGACCTACCGGCAGAGTGTCGGAATGCTGGCGGTGTTTGCGGCCGGCTTCTCGCTGCTCTCCGGACTCGTATTCACGCGCCGGACGCGAAAGGAGGCATAGATGCGACAGCTCATCCAGATGGTCTGGTTCGATATTCGGCTGACGTTCCGCAGTTTCATGGGCGGATACATCGCGATCGCGCCGCTGCTGATCTTGGTCGTGCTTCGGTTCTTCCTGCCGACGACTGATACGAGCACCGCTACGGTGGCAGTGGTAACCGAGCGACCGAACGCCGTTGCGGCCTCGCTTATCGAGCGCTTGGAACAGGTTGCCGACGTCGTCGAATACGACTCGATTGCGGCGATGGAGAACAGACTCCGCGGCACCGGCAGTGCCGAAGGGCTCTACTTTGATCCGGAGGCGGACCAGTACGTATCCGTGTTGGAGGAGAACATCGCGGAGAACACCGTCTTCTCCACCGGCTCGCGCGCGGTCCGGCAGTGGTACCTGGATCAGGAGTATCCGAACGCCGAGCCGGTGATCTCGTTCACGTCGACCGTGCCTGCGGAGCTTTCCGGTCGCACGGAGAACCCGCCGGTGGCAACCATGGGCGGTGCGATCTTCCTGACGCTTGTCAGCATTGTCCTCGCGTTCATCATCGGGCTGGGGATCGTGAACGACAAGGAGTACGGCACCGACCGCGCGCTGCGCGTATCGCCGGTGTCGCTCGCAGACTACTACATCGGCAAGAGTGTGTTCCCGCTGCTCTTGTTGATCGTCTACCCGGCAATCGCCGTACTCGTGCTGGGACTCATGGAAGCAAATGTTTTGCAGGTCTACGTGATCGCCCTCAGTTCGTTCGCGATCTCGCTGTTCGTGGGGCTGCTGGTCGGCTCGCTGGCCGGTAATCAGACCGAAGCGATCGGTGTTGCCAAGAGTGTTGCCATGGTCATGATGTTGGCGATCCTCGGCGGCACGCTGTTGCCGGAGAACTGGCAGTGGGTAGCCTACTGGGTTCCCTCCTACTGGGTCTACACCATGGCCGAAGGCGTGTTCACCCTCACCGCGACGTGGGGGCAAATCGGCTGGAAGGTCGCGGTCATGGCCGGATCGATCGGCCTGTACTTTCTGGTTTTGCGCAAACGCTTCGCCGCCGGCCTTTCGTAGCCGGCGGTATTGACTCTCTTGGTGTGCGGACGCCATCTTTCGTGCACCGCATGAGTACACGCACACGGAACGACTCAATTCGCAACGTGGCCATCATTGCCCACGTTGACCATGGAAAGACTACGCTGGTTGATGCAATGTTTCGCTCCTCCGGGGTCTTTCGGGAAGGACAGGTGGTTGCCGATCGCCTGATGGACCGGATGGACCTGGAGCGCGAGCGGGGGATCACCATTGCCGCGAAGAACTGCGCGATCGGCTGGAAGGGTGTGAAGATTAACATCATAGACACTCCCGGTCACGCGGACTTTGGCGGCGAGGTTGAGCGCGCGCTCTCAATGGCCGACGGCGCGCTGTTGCTGGTGGACGCCGCGGAAGGGCCGCTGCCGCAGACCCGCTTCGTGCTTCGCAAGACGCTTGAGGCGAATCTGCCGGTGATTGTGGTCATCAACAAGATGGACCGCAAGGACGCGCGTCCCGGGCAGGTGGTGGATGAGATCTCTGATCTCTTCATTGATCTGGACGCCTCCGACGAGCAGTATCACTTCCCCTTGCTGTATGCGGTTGCCCGCGACGGCGTTGCCGCGCACACGCCACGGGAGGTGGGGTTTATGGACGGGGCCTTTGTCCAGGTGCCCTCAGGTGCAACGCTCACTCCGCTGCTGGATGCCATCACGGAAGAGATCCCGGCGCCGGCAACTGATCCCGCCAAACCGTTTCAAATGCTCGTCTCAGATCTGGGGTACTCCGATTATCTGGGCCGATTGGCGATTGGGCGCATTCACAACGGGAGCGTGCAGTCCGCCGACCGGTTGGTGCGCATCGGTGCCGACGGACAGGAGCGCGACTTGCGCGTTACCCGGTTGCAGGTGTATCAGGGGCTCTCAATTGTTGAGACCCTGTCCGCGTCTCCTGGGGACGTGGTTGTCCTCTCCGGCATTGATGAGGTCCATATTGGGGACACCATCTGCACCGCGGCGGCCCCGGTTGCCCTGCGGCGAATCACGGTGGATGAGCCCACGGTGACCATGCTCTTCATGCGCAACAACGGACCGCTTGCCGGCAAAGAGGGCAAGCACGTCCAGTCGACGCGGATTCGCGAACGACTCCGGAAGGAAACGCTCTCCAACGTGTCACTGCAAATTGCCGACGCCCCGGAGCAGGACGGCTTCCTGGTGAAGGGACGCGGTGAGTTTCAGATGGCAATTCTCATTGAGACCATGCGCCGCGAGGGATATGAGATCTGTGTGGGCCGCCCGCACGTGATCACGCAGCGCGGGCCGGATGGGAAGGTGCTGGAGCCAATTGAGCGGCTGTTCGTGGACTGTGGAGAGGAGTACGGCGGGATTGTGACGGAGAAACTCTCCATCAGAAAAGGGCGTCTTGAGAATCTCACCAATCACGCGCGCGGCAGAGTGCGGTTGGAGTTCTCCGTGCCCTCGCGTGCGCTCATCGGGTTCCGTGACGAACTGCTGACCGACACCCGTGGCACCGGAATCATGAACGCGTATCTGGAGGGGTATGAGCCTTGGCGCGGTGCGTTCCCCTCCCGGAAGACCGGCTCGCTGGTCTCCGACCGATCCGGCAACTCGGTGCCGTACGCTTTGTTCAATCTGGAGCCGCGCGGGCAGCTGTTCGTGGGACCGGTTGAGCAGGTCTACGAGGGGATGATCGTCGGTGAGCACAACCGAGATCAGGATCTGGACGTCAACCCGTGCAAGACCAAGAAGCTATCCAATATGCG
>CAYTGY010000026.1:0-20910 GCA_964437265.1 uncultured Spirochaetaceae bacterium
CTCATCAAGACAGGCAAACGCGCTTTCTCGGCTGGCGGGCAGATACTCAAATGAGAGCGCCGGTACCGGATGTGAGAGCCCGGCGAGCACCTCATGATCGTGCCCCTCCACATCTATCTTCACGAATGCCGGGACACCATGTGCGGCGATCATCGCATCCAGCGTTGTGACGTTGACCACGATTCGGTCTTCCCAGCTGATGGTACGATCCGCATACACGCGGGTGATGTCCGCGGCCCACTTGGCGGAGAGGGTTCCCAACGTCAGATTGGTCCGGGGTACCGCGAGCTCGGCAACCGCCCGCTCACGACCGCAGGCGAGGTTCTCCAGCACCACATCCGCGTCGGCTCCGTAGTGGCGACGCAGGTACTCGCACAGGAGCGGCTGTGGCTCTATTGCGACCACACGCGCGCCAAGACTCCGGAACGCCCTGATCCGGTTTCCCACGTGGGCCCCAACATCAAAGACCAGATCCCCCTGCCGGATAAACTGTCCGTAGAGGCGCCGCATAGAAAGCGCTCGGCACGGTACGCCGTAGTAGATCGCCAGACTCCTTATCAAGCCCACGGATCCGGGACCGCCAAGCAACGGCCGTGCGCCGCCCGGACGCCTTGCCGCCCGCATCCGAATCCCTAGCTCCCAGCCGAACGACGCCGCCAGGAGCAGCACGGCGAGGGCGGCTGCAAGGAGGCGGACCGCGTAGGCCATTGGCGGCGCAATGGTGACAAGCAACAGTACCGCGGAGGCTGCGGCCACTGACTTCGCAAACCAGCGGAATCGAGTTGGGAATACCGGTTCCGCCGTGAAGAGAAAGA
Source organism: uncultured Spirochaetaceae bacterium (assembly GCA_964437265.1). GTDB lineage: Bacteria > Spirochaetota > Spirochaetia > DSM-27196 > SLST01 > CAYTGY01. Next base: position 816 of record CAYTGY010000026.1, read on the forward strand.
GCAGGTAGAAGAGGTAGCGCGCCGCCCCGGCGAAAAGCACCCACGGCGGCAGTCCCCACCACCGGTACGCAAGAAGCGAGAGGGCAAGCATCAGGTAGGCGTCGGTCTCCATGTCCAGCCGGGCGCCAAAGGCGGTTGGGCCGGTGCGACGGGCAATCCGTCCGTCTACAACGTCGGTGATCTCCCCGCAGATCAACAGCGCCGTGATCAGCCATTGGGCCGATGCAGGCAATGCGCCGCCCAGAACGTGTGCACGACCTGAGATCAGAAGCGCAGCCACGGCCGCCGCTGCGCGGGCGACGGTCACCAGATTCGCCGGTCGTAGTGTGAGCCGGCCGCCGGCAACGAGATACCAGCCGAATCCGAGCGCACCGGCGGCGGCGAGCAGAATCTCACTCATGCCGGCACCCCAGAGAGCGCGGCCACCGCTGCCGGGAGGTCGCGACGGTAGCGGTCCCATGCCTCGTCGGTGGCGGCGTCGTGTCGCCGGCGCTCGCGGCCGGCGGCGTTGGGTGCAGCCGCCGCGCGTGGTGGGCCGGCGGCGTGCTGCTTCAACGCAGCTGCGATTCCGGTGGCAAGCCCGGCTACGTCGCCGGGGGGTACCAGCGCTGCGTCCCCGGCGGACTCCGGGACCGCGGCCACCCGGTAGCCGACGATGGGGACACCAAAGACGCGCGCTTCCGCGAATGCGAGGCCGTAGCTCTCCATCAGCGAGGGGAGTGCAAAAACCGCCGCGCGGTGGTATGCGGCGGCGAGCTCCGTGGGGGAGGAGGGGTTCAAGAAGCGTGTCCGGGACGCCGCCGGTCCGGTCTCAACCAGATGCCGGAACGTTGCGTATGCAAACCGGTGGGACGCGCCGTCCGCGCACCCGGCGACCCACCACTGCCACTGCAGATGCGGGAGCTGGAGCAGGGCGTGGTAGAGGTCCTCATGACCTTTGGCGCCTGAGTAGTTGGCCACCGTGAGGATCACCGGCGCCCCGTCCCCGCCGACGTCAAGGTCGCTGTGGGTGATCACCGCCGGGGGCGACAAAATGCGGATGCGCTCTTCCGGCAGGCCGCGGCGTATCAGTGCGCCGGCCATGAAGCGGCTGGGGGATAGTGCACCAACAAAGCGGCTAAGGAGCGCCTGCTCATCCGCAAGGCGAGCGCGTCGTTGGGCTACCGGTGCGTTGGGAATCAGGCTGGGCAAGCTATGCGCCAGGAGCATCAGGTCCGGCGACGCGCCGGCGCAGACCGGTGTAAGGGTGTCGGCAAGCTCCCGCGGGTAGCTCAGGTAGAGCGAATCCAGCACCACCGCGTCGCCGGCCGTGCGCACATCGGCCCGGGCCCGGAGCTCTCCCACCACGCCGGCGAGCGCTTCCGGCGTGGCGTGATGCAGGACCACCCACGGAACGGCCGCCAGACGGTTGTTGATGAGAAACCCGCCGGAGCGGCGGCCGGCAGGGTCCGGCGCCACTAGATGGATCATTCCGCCGCTACCTCCGTCCCCACCGGTTCCGCATAGGACGCCCATGCGGCGTCGTTTTCCCAGATGCGGAGCTCCATGGGCAATGCCGGAGCTGCGCCACGCTCCTGGAGGGTCCGTCGGATTGTCTCCAACAGGAAGACCGCCAGATTTTCAAGGCTGGGTTGCCGGTTGGTGAAGAAGGGGAGGCTGTTGAGGAGAACGCCGTCCACGCGAGCGAGTGTCTCTTCCAGTACGGATTCCACGACGGCGATGTCCAGCGAGAATCCGTTTGGGTCCAGCTCCGCTGAAGAGGCGATCAGCTCCACCTCATACGGATGGCTATGCGGCGTGCCCTCCGGCCCAAAGTCGCGTTCACTCCCATCACGCGCGCAGAGGTAGTGAACCGCATTGAGTGATCGCCTTACGCCAACGCTGAACATGGTATCATCCCTCCGAGTGGTCTGTCCTGCGACCGATCACGGCTCCAGAACGACTTGCAGGACCTCTTCCGGTCTGCTGCTGATAAGATGAAACGCCTGGGCCGCCGCATCAAGCGGAAACCGGTGCGTGATCAGCGCCGCCGGCTCCACGGTTTGCAGCAGCTCCAGCACCTGTTCGCTCCGTCGCTCATGGGTCCACCGCGGCTGCATTGCCGGGTTGAGCCGGGAGACCTGGCTGCTTCGCACCGTGAGACGCTTGCGGTGGAAGGCCGCGCCCAGATTCACATCGACACTCCGGGCGCCGTACCACGACGCTTCCACCAACGTTCCCTCAATCGCCAGGTGGTCCAGCGCGAACTGCAGGCCGTCGCCGCAGGCGCTGGTGTTGATCGCAAGGTCCGCGCCGCGGCCGCCGGTGATCTGCTTGAGTGTCTGATCAGCGCGGGGGTGTCCGCCGCCGTGCTCAGTCATTGGGTCGATCACCGCGCGAACGTGGTGGGCTGCCGCCTCGCGCCGCGCCGCAATCGGTTCGGCCGCAATCACCGTCGCACCCGTGCGGGCTAGTAGCCGGCAGACCAGCTGACCGATTACGCCGAGCCCAACCACCAGCGCCACCTCACCCAACCGCGGAGCCGCGTCGTGCGTGATCTGCAGCGCCGTTTCCATTGAGGCAAAGAAGACCGCGTTGTCGTCGCTCACATCGTCAGGCAGTGTCACCAGGTCATCCGGGTCTACGCAGAAGCGGTCCTGGTGCGGCTGGAAGGCAAACACACGCCTGCCGTCCGCACAGCGGCCCACGTTGATATATCCGTACTTGAGCGGGTAGTCTTGGGCGGCAAGATCCGCGAACGACTCGAGCCGGCTTCCGCTTGGAAACGGGCCCTTGTAGAAGAGCATCTCGGTACCGTGGCTGATTCCAATCAGTGTTGACTCGACCAGCACCTGCCCACCGGCATCCGCGCACTCCTCGCTGCGTAGCTCAACCTGTCCCGGGGCGGTGAAATAGAGGGCTCGTGCGCGTGGGCCCATGATGGCTCACAGTATACTAACAATGGCCGTGGTGCGGCGCGTGTGCCTTCTGAGGCTACGCGGGTTCGCCGCGCTCGCGATCCACGATCTCCTGCACGATCTCAGCAGCGCCGGCAACAATCGGCTGACAGCCTGCGACCGGGCTCCGGTGGTGCTCCTTCACATACGCGCAGTCGAGCTTCCCGAATCGCTCAGTGAACCGCCGGACAAACTCCTCGCGCACCGCACCGAGCTTTGGCGAGGTGTGACCGCGGCCGTCTGCGAAGAGCACGCCCAAGAGCATCATGGCGCCGGCGGCAGCCCCGCACAGGTGCGCAACGCCAAGCCCGCCGCCAAAGCCCGCAGCAACCTGAAGCGCTTCCGGCGAGAGGCCAAGACCGAACGCCTCATTACCGGCGTGGAGCATGGTCTCCGCGCAGTTGAGATCGTGCTGCTTCATATAGCCTGACCTGACGAGTGCTGCGTAGTTCATATGGATGCCCGTATCATAGCGAAAAACGCACCGCCACGCCGGCCGGCGGCGCGGTGAAGGCGGCCGCGCGAACCGTGGCACAGTTGACCATAATAAGGTCTAGCCATATTATGGATCAATGGAGGCTCGAAGGCATGCCCAATATCACCTTGAGCGTTGACAAGGACGTGATCAAGAAGGTTCGCAAGGTTGCTATAGACCGCAACACCACGCTGACTGCGATGGTGCGCGAGTACCTCGAGGAGGTGGCTGCACGCGACCAAGCCGCACGCGAGCGCGCGCTCTTTGAGCTCGAGCGTTCGTTCGAGCGGCTCAGTCGCCCCATGGGCAGCCGAACCTGGAGTAGGGATGAGCTTCATGAGCGATAGATGGTTCCTTGACACCAATGTTCTGGTGTACGCCTATGACACCGCGAACCCGTCCGAGCAGGCGCGCGCACGAGCGCTACTCCGCGAATCCATCCGCACCGGCGACGGGCACGTGTCGCCGCAGGTTCTGGGCGAGTTCTTCGTCATCGTCACCCGGAAGATCGCTGAGCCCATGAGCGTAGAGCAGGCGACCGAAGCCCTGCGAAGCTTCTCCGCGTTGCCGGTCGGCGAGATCGACCGGCAACTCGTGAACCGTGCCGTGGATACCGTGCAGCGCTACCGGATCTCGTACTGGGACGCGCTGATCATCGCCGGAGCCGAGCGGGCCGGGTGCACCCGTATCTACTCAGAAGACCTCAACGACGGTCAGCAGTACCATGAGATTCAGGTGCAGAACCCATTTGCCGAGTAGCGACTTCCCGTCAGTCGATCCGGTAGGTCACTGAGACAATCGGTATGGGGATCACCGTGTCATCCCCAACACCACCCAGGCTGAAGCCGTCCCCCTCATAGTACCGGAGAAAGAGCGGAACCACCGCGCCCAGGTCCCAGCTGAGGCGGTTTCCGGCGATGCGGAACACCCCTGCCGGGGTGAAGACCAGCGGCACGGCGGCGGGGCGGATGCCGTCCGGCTTGGGCCAGATGGTCCACATCTCGCCGACCAGCGCCGCGGTGGGGGTGAGCACGGTCCTGCCGCCTATGGCGAGCACCGCCCCGCTGTACCCCACCTCTTCCCGCGGCCAGAGCGTGAAGATGCCCGCCCCGCCCACGGTCGCGTTGTGCTCAGGCGAGCCAAAGCTCGCGAGCGCATACGGAAGGACGAGCGTGTACCCCTCGAACCACTCCACGCCAAGAAACGCACCGGCGGAGAGCCCAACAGAGGGCGTCGGCGTGACGCTCAACCGTCCGCTCAGTACCATCCCGGGAATGCTCACCCCGCCCCAGAGCGTGAGATAGTCGGTCAGGCCATAGCTGGCCGTGACGATGATGATCTCCTGGTCGGTCACGTGGAACTCGCCACGCTCCATGGGAAAGCCGGTTGGCATGACGATCAACCGGTTGGCGGCCGCATCCTGGTAGAGCGAGCGGCGGTCCCCGCCGGTCTCGGTTGCCACCCGGACGGTCACACCGACGGCCTCAGACAACGCATCTGTGACATCCGCAGCCTGTGCACCTGCGGCGACCACCAAGACAACACCCACAACCCACGCAAGCACGCCTCGTCTCATGGTTCCTCCGGTTGAGAATGTACTACGCCGCCGCTACTCCCAGGTAGTGCCTCCGTCGGGTGAGCGGAGGTAGATGAGGTCGTCGTCTACCGGGTCGTAGTATGTCAAATGCACCGTGCCACCGGAGACCGCCAGCTTGGGGCTGAGTTGGTGTTCATCCGCGGTGACCCGCGTCAGCACCGTGTCTTCCATTGCCGGCCAGGTGACTCCGCCGTCCGAGGAGACGGCGAAGTGTACGCCTTCACGGGTGGCAAAGGTGATGTAGAGCGTCCCGGAGACCGCCGCCAGGTCTCCTACCCACAGGGGATACTCGCTGTAGATGACTGAGGTGGTCCATGTTGCTCCTCCGTCAGCGGAGGTGCCCAGTCTCAGGTCGCTCTCGTATAAGCCCGGATCCGCTCGGTAGAGCGCATACAACATGGAGCCGTCCACCGCGAGCCGCGACGCGCCGCCATAGTCGCCCACGTCGTCTATCTGCACGGCTGACCAGTCGACGCCGTTGTTGGTGGAGTGCGCGAAGCGGAGATCGTCGTTGGTGGTGTCTCGGTAGGCTACGTAGACGTTCTCTCCGGATACTACGATCGAGGAGTCCGTGCCTCCTGCCGGATCCGTAGTGGCCTGTGTCCATAAGGAACCATCATCCGAGTAGAAGGCAAACCAGTCGAAGACGTAGCCGATAGACGCAAAGATCCTACTGGTCCCAACGGCTATTTCGGGATGGATGTCGGAGGATCGGTCGAGTATGGTGGTGGGCGCCGGCCAGGTTTCACCGCCGTCGGTTGAGACCCGCAGCTTGGCCTCGTTGGTAGTGTCGTCCTGATACGCCAGGTACACCGAGCTTCCGCTGATCGCCAGCGATGAGTAGGAGCCCACCTCATCGGCGGACTCGATGGTAGAGGCGTTCCATGTGTCACCGCCGTCGGTCGAGCGGGCGAGCTTGAGGTCGCTCGAGGTCGCGTTGTAGTAGCTGATCACTACCAGGTCATCGCTTGCGGCAATGTCGGCGTACCGTCCCACGTCGCCGCTCGTGTCGAGCGTGAGCCCCGCGGCCGTGACTGATACTTTAACTGTGTATGCGGTGGCAATGCCGTTCGCACCGACGCTGAGCGTGGCGGAGTACTCGCCCGGCTCGGTGGCGGCAAACGAGACCGTAACCGTGTCATCATCAACCAGACCCACCTCGGGTTGACTGACAATGGCGAACGCCTGGTTACCGGTGATCGCGGCAACCGGAGAGCCGCTGAGCTCTGTCGCCATGCTCGCCCCGGTTGTGATCTCGATCTGGAAGACGATCTTTACGGATGCCGGGAGCGTGTAGTGCCTGCCGTACGTCGACCCGGCTGAGACCGTAGCGCCGGAGGGATCCGTGAGGTGGATCACCGAGCCGGTTGCTGATCCGTTGACCGCGATCTGGTAGGCAGACTCCGGCTGATTATTGAGCTCAATGGAGAGCGTCGCCTGCTTCTCGCCAACGGAGGTTGGCGCGAATACGAGTGACACCAGTGTTTCAGAGCCCGGTCCGAGCCGGCGCTGCGGCTGCGCCTCAATTGAGAAGCACTCCGCATCTTGCCCGGTTAGCGCGATTGGCTGATCTCCAGAGAGAACGATCACCGGGGATCTGCGAGAGACAGTGAGCCTGATGTTCTGCGAGTCGGATTCACCCGCGCGCACCTCATCGGAGGTCACGGTACCCCCGGGGAAGACGTCGGCCCACGAGTCCTGGTACGCTTCCAGCCGGAAACCGATCTCCGGGTCATACGGATTCACCGGTGCGTGTCGGGCGCAGCCGGCCATCAACGCCATTGCAACTACCGCCGTCACAGTCACCACCGCGCGCGCCGGCGGTATCAGGTGTGCACGTCTCATTCCAGCACCTCCTCCATCGCGGCTATGTGCTCCTGTGACTCGGTGAGCTGTGCGGCGATTGTGGCGCGTTGCGCCTCGGCTGTCTCCGGGTTGGGTGTGAACAGCAACATCGGCCCGCCGGAGAGCCCGCCGGCTGCAGCAATGCCGCCGGCGATCAGCGCAATCAGGTCCAGCTGCTCGTAGCGACTACGCAGCGAGGGGATCTCCGCCGGATCCGTTGAGGCCATGTAGTCGTTGTAGGCGGCGTTGCCCATAAAGAAGGTGACCGCTCCGGTGAGAAAGCCGGCGCCGCCTGCCCCCAGGAGGGAGACGCTCAGCACGCGACGCGGACGTCGCCTTCCTTCAATGGTGCGGATCCGCTCGTCCGTTTCAGCAAGCCGGCGTGCAAGCTCCTCGCTGCGTGCGCGCTCCTCGGCCAACGTCGACTCCAGCTCGGAGAGCGTGACACCGACGCCGCTCAGCACCGGGTCCGGACGGTACTCAACCGTCTGGCCATGGCTGATTTCCAGCTCCGTCTGCGCGGGATCGAATCTGGGCCCGTCCACGGTCACCACATAGCGATCCACCCACACCGGAGAGAGCGTCCCGCTGCCGGCAACCACTTCGCGGAACGATGGGCCCACCACCTCCGCCGTCGCGCCGTTTGGAAGGCTATAGAAGATGTCGCCGTGCTCGGCAGGGCGCGCTTCTACGCGGACCACCTCGTCCTCGATCACCGTCACGTCGTCGGCCCAGTAGAGACCGTCACCGATCAGCGCGAGCCGATGTGGACCCACCGGCAACCCTTCCAGGATCCCTGAGCCAAGCGAGCCCACCAGGTCGCCGTCCAGGTACGCCTGGACCTCAGATGTGGACGAGCGCACGTAGAGCGATCCGGTTGCCGGCTCCAGTCGCAGAGAGACGCGGTTCACGTTCTCACCAAGCTCGAGCCGGCGCTGGGCGTAGAGGTCATCCTTGTAGGCCTCAATCACCACCGTCCCCAACGGGATGTCGGTGAACAGATCCGGACTCTCGCCGTGGTAGACCCCACCGATGTAGACCTCCGCATCCGGAGGGTCGGTTTCCACCAAGACATCGGCGAATGCGGTGGCAATCACCTGTTCACCGTCCTGCTGGTAGGTGAGCCCGGCAAGCCCGTACGCCAGGAGCTCCATCTGCTCAGGGAGCTCGCCCAGCGCGTCCGCGGTCAGTCGATCCGCGCTCACGTTCCGGCCCGATTCCACGTCTATGAGCTTTGCCGTCAATACAAAGCGTCCGCCCACCTGTGAGAGCGTCCCCAGCACGATCCGTTCGGCACTCAGGAGCCGTCCAAGCCGGACGGCGGTCTCCTCGCTGGTGGTCTCTCGCAGCGAGTACTCCTGCGCGCCCAGAAGCGATTCCATCTGGGTTTGCTCAATGACATCGAAGACGCCGGTCTTGACCAGTTCCGTCTCCAAGATCCCCGTTAGCGCTCGGGCGTCATCTGCGGTGACATTGATAGTGGTTGAAAGGCATGACCGCCACGCGTGGGCGATCTGGTGCGGTTTGCCGGCAGAGCGAGTACTCACCAACGCAGAGCAGTAGTACCAGCCCGAGTGCACGTGTGGCGTGCCGTGCGCGCATGGGCCACCCCCTTCAGTGCTGGTTGTTCCCTCATGGTATACCCGAGGGCTCGTTCTGTAAACGCTCGGGCACCTGGACACCGGCGCACGGGACGCGGCAGACTATCACCTTGTGAAACGCACAGAGCCACCGGTGGCAACTATGGATGGTGCGCTGCTCAATCAGTTGTACGGAGTACCGTTCCACGTGGCGCACTACACCGGAGGGAGCTATCAGACGCACTACCACCGGTTCCTGGAGCTCATCATTGTCAATGCCGATGTAGGCACGAACGTCATCGCCGGCCACAGAACGCCCTTCCGGCGTCGGCAGGTGTTTCAGCTGGGCACATTTCACCCGCACCGGATTGAGGGGCAGGCCGACGGCAACTGCGACTACTACAACATCATGTTCCTGCCGGAGGTCGCCATGACCGCGCGACCCCCGGGTGAACCTGCCGATGTGCTGGCGCTCTTCTACGCCCCGGATCCGGCGGATGCGTTCCTGCTTCCGGAGGACGACTATCAGCGCGCGACGCGGATTTGCGAATCAATTCTTGCCGAGATTGCGAGTCCTGACCGCAACACCCCGGCGATTGTTCTGGGCGAGGCGCAGGCGCTGTTGGCGTTGGTGGCGCGTCACAGAGAGCCGGCCGGCGCGCTACCGGACCCGCGGGTCATCACCGCGCTGCGTCTCATAGCCGAACGGTTCGACGAGCAGCTCCCGTCACGCGAGCTCGCCGCGTTGGTGGGCGTCTCCCCGGCGCGCCTGGCGCAGCTCTTCCGTGAGTACACCGGCACCACCGTCCGGGATGCGGTGATGCGGCGCAGGTTGACTGAGGCCAAGCGGCTGCTCGCGCAGACCCAGATTCCCATTACCACGCTTCTCTACCAATGCGGCTTCAACGACGTGAGTTACTTTAACCGCCGCTTCAAGGCGGACACCGGATTCACCCCGCGGCAATTTCGCCGACGCGCCATCCGTTAAATCCAGTCCAGGTTTCGTGCTATGCCGGTCCTGGTGTAATGACCGGTCCGGGTGTACGGTCGGCTCACGGAGGACCGATTATGGAACTAGGCATACAGAGCTACTGCCTGCGCGGCATCACGGATAACGCGCAGGTCGCGGAGACCGTGAAGACATGCGGACTGCGGCGGATTGAGCTGTGCGGGGTGCATACCGGGTTTGATGATCCGGACGCGTTTGCTGAGCTCGCGGCGGAGTACCGGAAGGCGGGTGTTGAGGTGGTCAGCATCGGCGTGAACCGCGTGGGGACCGACCCCGCGCAGGCGCGTTCGCTTTTCGAGTGCGCGAAGTCGGCAGGGCTGTCACGGATGAGCGTCGACTTTCCGCTCGATGGCATTGATGAAGCGCTCGAAATCGCAGACAAGCTTAGCGAGGAGTACGGGATACTCCTGGGCATCCACAATCACGGCGGAAGCCATTGGTTAGGGTCGCGGACCGCATTGCGATGGGTGTTCGGCAAGACCAGCGAACGCATTGGCCTGAACTTGGACACTGCCTGGGCGCTTGACTCGCGTGAGAATCCGCTGGACATGGTAGGGGAGTTCGGATCACGTCTGCATCTGGTGCATATCAAGGACTTCGTCTTCAAGCCGGATCGCACGCCCGAGGACGTGGTAGTTGGCAGCGGCAACATGGACCTCCGCGCGCTTGACGCCGCGCTCGTGGCGGTGGAGTTTGCCGGAGAGGCGATTCTGGAGTACGAGGGTGAGGTAGACGCTCCCGTGGCGGCACTGCGTGAGTGCGTGGCGGCGGTTGCAGACCAGATGTCACTGGTCACGGTGCCGGAGCACAGTTCATGAGTACGGTTGGTATTGGGGTGATAGGAGCCGGCTTCATCGGGCGCGTGCACATGGAACAGTTCAGTGCGCTGGATGGAGCCTGCGTGGTGGGATGCACCGACGCCTCGCGGGAGCTTGCCACCGCCGTCGCCGGCCGCTTTGGGCTGGAGCAGGTCTTTCCGGATGCGGTGGAGCTGATCAATGCGCCGTCGGTGGACGCGGTGGTGGTTGCCGTACCCAACCAGCATCACGCGCCGCTGACCGTTGCGGCGCTTCAGGCCGGCAAACATGTGATGGTGGAAAAGCCCATGGCGCTCAACGCCACCGCCGCGCGTGAGATCGTGAACGCCCAGCGAGAGACCGGCCTCACGGTCATGGTGGCACACCAGATGCGGTGGCTCCCGGCGCCCATGGAGGCAAAGCGGATGGTGGAGGCCGGCGAGCTGGGTGAGGTCTACAACGCCAAATGCGGGATGATGCGTAGGAAGGCGATTCCGGGCTGGGGCAGCTGGTTCACTCGGATGGACGAGTCCGGTGGCGGCCCGCTGATCGACATTGGCGTGCACGTGCTGGACATGACCATGTGGTTGTTGGGGAGTCCGAAACCGGTGAGCGTATTCGCCTCCACGTATGCCAAGTTCGGCCCGGACCGCAATGGCCTGGGGAGCTGGGGAACGCCGCAGTGGGACGGGATCTTTGATGTTGAGGACCTGGCCACGGCCATGATCAAGATGGATGACGGCGGCACGCTGACTCTGGAGGTGAGCTGGGCGGTGAACACGCTGAGTGACAACAGCCACTTTGTTGATCTGATGGGCACCGAAGGGGGAGCCTCCATTCGCGGCAACCGGCTGGTGTTTACCACGCAGAAGTTTGACCGGCCCGTTGATGTGGAAGCCAATCTTGGCGGCCCAGATGGGCACCGGCGTTCGCTCTGCCAACACTTCCTGGAGTGTGTGAGGAACGGCGCCACGCCAATCTCAGATGCTGAGAGCGGCCTAGTCAACAATTCCATCCTGGAAGCGATCTACGAGTCCGCGCGCACCGGCGACGCGGTCCGGCTGAGCAGGTCGTAGATCTGCTGCGCCGGACGTGCACGCGGCGCGAGCCTGTTCACCATAAGGGAAAGCTTTGGTAGGTTCAGATGCAGCACAAGGAGCTCAGAATGCAGACGCGAACCGTTCTGATTACCGCAGTCGTCTTGGCGGTCATGGTCGCCGGAGCATACGCAGCAGGAGTCCCCGCGCCGGAATCCAATCCTTCGGAGCCCCCGGTGATGCCTCTTACGCTGCTTTACCCGCAGAGCGTAAGCGCTGTCCCTGTGCTCGCGCTGCTGGACTCCTACGCCGGCGAGTACCTCGGTTCCTTCTTCACTGATCATCCGCAGGCGCTTGCCCGGCTCATCAACGGTTCGGTGGATGTTCTGGCCACAGGCTTCTCCGTCGGTCTTGCCCGGTTTCAGAGCGCCGGTGACCTGGTGCACCTCATGACGCCCGTGTGGGGGGTCTCAGCTCTCATGGCCTCCCGTCCGATTGACGCTATTCAGGAGTTGGCCGGCGGCGTGGTGTACGCGCCGTTCCAGGGTAGCCCAATAGACATCTACCTCAAAGCCGTCTTCGCGGAGGCGGGGATCGCGGATCAGGTGGAGCTCGCCTACGCGCCGTTCCCGCAGGCTGCGGCGCTGGTGGCGCAGGGCACGGCAGATGCGGCGGTGCTGGTGGAGCCAATCGCGAGCAGACTGGAGCAGGCCGGGCAAGCCTACCGGGTTGAGAACCTCCACGAGGGATGGGCCCGGATCTCGGCCGGCGAGCCACGCAGCCCCCAGGTGAGCCTCTTCGCTGCAGGAGAGTCCGCACAGCACCACCATGACTCGCTGGCGCTTCTGACCGAGCGGCTCGAGACGATTGTCCAGGATGTGATTGCGGATCCGCGCGGCTATGCTGAGCGATACGCCCAGGTCTTGGGGTTTCCGGTGCCGGTGGTGGAACAGGCGCTCACCAACACGCTTTTCAGTACGCCTTCTCCGGCGGAGACGCAACGGATCATCGCGCAGTACGCGCGCATCATGGAGCTTGCGCCGCCGGGCCCGGACTTCTATGCTGAGCTGGAATGAGTCACACGCCCGGCAGACTGAAGAAGGTTGTTCACTACGCCGCAGGCATACTGCTCTTTCTGGTCGTCTGGTGGGGCGGTAGCTATCTGACGGGGTCGCGGATGCTGCCTCCGCCCTCCGCGGTGGCCCGCTACCTGGTCTCGCCCGGTGTACTGGGGTCGTTTCTCAGACAGGTAGCACTCACCACCGGACGTGGGCTCGCGGGGTTCCTGGCTGCCTGGGCGGTTGCGGTCCCGGTGGGACTGTTGATGGGGCGTCGGGAGGCCGTCGAGCGGGTGGGGTTTTTCCCGCTGCTGCTGCTGCAGAGCGCGCCACCGCTCTTCTGGGTCACACCGCTGGTCCTTTGGTTGGGAACGCGCGGCATGGTTGCTCCCGTGGTGGCGTTTCTGGTGTCGCTTCCACTCCTGACGGTTCACACCATGATGGCGATCCGCGCGGTGCCGGACTACGCGTATGATCTCTTCACGGTCTATGCTCGGCACCCGGTGGTGATTGCCAGGGAGCTGTACCTTCCGCATCTACTCCCCGCGCTCAAGAGTAACATCCACCTGGGCATCCTGGTTTCAATCAAGGCGGCGATGCTTGCGGAGTGGTTTGCCGCGCAAGACGGCTTTGGGCAAACCATACGGATCCACTACCAATTCTTTGCAATGACTGAATTTCTGGCGTGGGCGGTGCTGTTTCTGGTGCTGATTGGCGGGTTGTCATTTGCACTGCGTGCCATGTTGGCCCGAGCGCTGCCGCAGTATCGAAGCACGCGCGTACCCGCCGCGGCGAGTACGTCGGTTGCTCCCACGCCGGCGGAGCACCGTGTTGCTCCCCATCTGGAGGTGCGAGGTCTCACGTTCGGGTACCGGCGGACGCCGCTTTTTGCCGACCTGGACCTCTCCGTGACCGCTGACCGCCCCATGGTAGTGTACGGGGAGTCCGGGTGCGGCAAGACTACGCTCTTGAAGTGCGTCGCCGGGATCGTTCGGCCGTGGAGCGGTTCCGTCCGCGTTGACGGCGGTGATGCACCGGGACTGATCTTCCAGGAGGATGCGCTCCTGCAACACCGGGATGCGTTGGGCAATGTTCTGTTGCCCAGTATGCCCAGAATTGCGCCGCGGGACGTGCGGCGGGCTCGCGCCTGTCTGGAGCAGTGGGGGCTCTCCGCATCCGAGCGGGCGTTTCCGCACCAGCTCTCCGGCGGAATGCGCAAGCGCCTTGCCATGGCGCGCGCCTGGTATCACGGTGCTGCCGTTCTGCTGCTGGACGAGCCGTTTGTCAACCTGGATAGGGAGGCTCGGCGGGCGCTCTGGCAGGTGCTGTTCCGTCGCCTGCATGAGCGACGCGTCGCGGCGCTCATCATCACCCACTACCCGGAGGAGCTGGAGGGGTACGACGTAGAGCTGCGGGCGTGGTCGTCGCCGGCCGCTACAGAGACTCCAGCCATGCACTGATCAATGCACGAGTCTGCTTGTTTTGCGCGGTCCGTGTGATGGTGGCGTCCCCATCGTCTTCCTGTGGACCGTGCTCGGCGGGCGTGTTACCGGCGGGCGCCGGTCTCTATCTCTCGCTGCACGATGATGTCCATAAGCTCCGTTGCGGTCCGTTGCACGTGAGGAACCCCAAAGAGGACCTCGTGCGTCCGGTATTTCGGGATCTGGATGCTGTGGCCGCCGGTGACCGCGACCCCCAGGGTAGGCATTCCGAACAAGCGCTTCGATGCGGCGCCGGTCAGACCGGCAAAGGTGGTCCCCATTCCCAATCCGGATGCGGTCAGCGGAACCATGGTTCCGTATCCCAGCACGGCTCCAAGAAAGCTCTCATCCACGGACAGGTCGTTGATCTTTGAGAGCAACAGAGAGCGCTGTTTGCGCCGCACGATTCCTGCGCTGGTGGTGATTCTGAGGTTCGTCACCACGTAGTGATGACTCTGCCGGTAGACCTCGTTCTGCACCACCGAAAGCACGCCGGCGCTGAATACCACCAGCAACCCGCTATGCAACCTCCACACGTCAAGGTCTGGGGGTGGAACCAGCGGCATATCAAGGACACCGTACGTGACGCCGGCTGCAGCGCCCACAAGGATCAGTGAGCTGAATAGCCACCGGAAGTTCAGTTTTGCGAAGGAGAATGCCAACGCCGGGAGCACAATTGATAGGGCCTGGAAGATGGCGTAGAGCAGCTCCGTGGTTCGCGGGGACCACTGCGTGGGAAACAGCGGCAGCACCTGTTCGCGGCCAAAGAGATACAGCAGCACGGCGGCTGCAATGAGGTAGATGCCGGGCAGATAGAATGAGAAGAACGCGAACAAAACCGGCTTGGTGTCTACAATAATGCGCTCGCCGTCCAAGCTACACGTCCATCCCGTCGGCCACGTAACCGATGCCGAGTCCCGCTTCGCTACCCACGAAGAACGGTGTAGATCCAACGCACTCCTGGGTCGCGATTGTGTCCATGGTTGATGAACTACACCAGACATGTGGGGCTCTGTCAAGGCCGCGTTGGACGTCCGGGGTAGGGCATTTTGGAGCGCATTCTTGGGTATACCCACTGTCTGGGATTGGGGTATTCTGACCGGTACCGTACGTCACCGATTCGCATCACTGATGCGGATCGAGCGGCGGCAAATACAACACAAAAAAGGATGCAGGAGCAATGGGAGCACGACAGGCACGGCCGTACGCAACACGGCAATTGGATGGTATTTGGGGGTTCGAGTGGTTGGGGTCTGAGGTAGACCTATCAGGCGCGGCGCTGGAGTCCGGGGCTGTCCTTGACGGTCTCACCTTTCCTGATCAAGCGGTGGTGCCCAGCTGTTTTGATGTTCGGCCGGATCTGGCCGGTGCACGTGGAACCGCCGCGTACCGAACCATGGTCTACCAGGCGGACGAAGACGCCGGTGAACTCTACTTTGACGGTATGGGCATGTGGGCCGCGGTCTATGTTGACCGGCAGCTCTGCCGCGTCCACCGGAAGCCCTATTCTCCGTGTATTGTTGACGTGCCGTGCGTGTCAGGCGGTGGCGGTCCACCCCGCGAGGTGATAGTCCTGGTGGACAATCGGTTCGACGCAGTCCGCTCTCCGTTGCAGGAGAACTACTTCGACTTCTATGCGTACGGGGGCATCTTCAGACCGGTCTCCTACGTTGCGTTGCCGGTGGATCATATTCTTGATGTTCGCGTCACCACTCTAGAGATTGATCCCCCGCAGGTCAGCGTCGCAATCAAGACCAACACCAGTCGAGGGGCAAGCGTCCAGTACCTGGTGGATGGTCGGGAGGTGGCGTCCACCGCGGATGCGCTCCCGGTAACGGAGACGCCGGACGGCTACCAGGAGGTTCGGGTCTCGCTTCCTGGACGCGCGCTGTGGTCTCCTGACTCGCCGGAGCTTCACACGCTCACGGTGATCATGGAGACGCTTCAATCGAGAGACGAATATGAGCTTGCGTTCGGGATCCGGAGCGTGGCGGTGCAGGGCTCCAATCTGCTTCTCAACGGTGAGCCACTCAGTCTGTTTGGATGGAACCGTCATGAGAGTCATCCGCAGTATGGGCCGGCGCTCTCGCCGCAGCAGATGGAACAGGACATTCGCATCATGCGGCACGCTGGGGCCAACTTTGTTCGCGGCGCGCACTACCCGCAGGACGACCGGTTCCTGGAGCTCTGCGACCGGCTCGGGGTGCTAGTCTGGGAGGAGTCGATTGGGTGGCAGCAGGACACCCCCCATTTCTCCAACAAAGACTACCAGGAGCTCATTGTCCAGCAACAGGAAGAGATGATCAGATCGCACGCACATCATCCCTCCATAATCATGTGGGGCTTCCAGAACGAGTTGCACAGCGAAGTGCCGGAGGCCCGTGAGGTCATCAGCCGGCTTGCGCACGTGACCCGGCTCGCTGATCCAACCCGCCCCGTCACGTTCGCGTCCTGCAGATTTCCGGAGGATAGGTGCCTGGATCTGGTGGACATCGTGAGTCTCAACATCTACCCGGGATGGTACGCGGAAGACAAGGAACGCTACCGACCTCTCCAAGAGATCGGCGAACGGTTGGATCGCATCCGCGCGGCTCTGGGCGAGCAGGGCCTGGACAACAAGCCGTTGATCATCAGTGAGATTGGTGCCGGCGCACTCTACGGTTGGAGAGACGCGCAGGCCGGGCACTGGTCTGAGCAGTACCAGAGCGACTACCTTACCGAAGTCTGCCGGCAGTTCAGTGCTCGTGAGGACGTCATGGGACTTTCGCTTTGGCAGTTTTGCGATTGCCGGACCTACGGGAGCGCCCGTGCGCTTGGGCGTCCGCGCACCTTCAACAATAAGGGGATTGTTGACGAGTATCGAAGGCCCAAGGAGGCGTACACGGCAATCTGCCGGCTCATGCGGGAACGCCCGGAATAGCTGCAGTCTGTAGTCCAAAGAGGCTATGCGTCTCTGCACGACGCTCTCAGTATCTTTACGTCCGGAGGCGGTATGCCCAAGATAATCGATGCAGAGACGCTCAAACAGAAGATAGACCGGGGTGACGAGTTCCACCTGGTAGAGACGCTTCTCCCGCGGGAGTACGAGCAGTGGCACCTTCCCGGTGCGATCAACATCCACTTCAACAAGATAGCCAAGCAGGCCGGCGAGCACTTCAACAAGGACGACGAGATCGTCGTCTACTGCCACGACGAGGAGTGCAACGCGAGCCCAATCGCCGCATCCAAGCTAGAGAAGCTGGGCTACACCAACGTGTACGAATTCTCCGGCGGCAAGAAGGCCTGGAAGGACGCGGGGTATCCTACTGAGTCGTAGGCGTTGTTCATGGGGGTGGTGCCGGTTCCACCACGTTGCCCGCCCCACACTGCCGGCATAGTACCGTTTCCGGCCTGCTCAGTCGTGACGGAACCCGGATGGTTGTGCCGGGACATCTCCCAGCGTTTTGTACACCCGCTTGGCGCGTGTCGCTTATGCCAATAAAACTGCTGCCGAAATTGTGGAAACGGTGTTTTGACCGCCGGCAGCCGAAATCCGCAGCACCCCGCCGCCTACGCCAACAGGTGCCGCGGGAGGCACCGCGGCGGCAGTGCTACCGATCGCACCGTGAGGTTGTGGACCGGCGTAGGCTCCCTCTTGTCCGCGTTCCAGATATCGTCATCCACGCTGCAGAGATTCACCAGGCGGAGCGCAATGCGTTCATCCAGACGGTGTATCACGACCCACACGGAGCCGGCGACGGGTTCGGGGGCGCAGGGCGGCCCAGTGAAGACGAAGTCGTCGTCGGGCCCATGTGCGCTGGTGAACGAGAGATCCTCGGCTGCCGGATCGAACAACAGCCGTGCGTACTGGACCAAGAAGTCGTAGTATCGGCGAACGTACGGTGCGAAGGTCGGTCGCAGTGCCGCATGGTTGACGTAGTACGGGTCGGTGAGTACGCCGTCGGCCTCCCCCAGGATAAGGTGATACCCGCCGGCTGATGCGATCACCGCGGTGAGGAGCAACAGCGACTCTTCGGCGGTGTGTAGCCGGCTCGTGCCACCCGGTGCATCCGGTCCGGGGCCGGTTTCATTCGTTGCCACGCCCTCCAATGGTTTGAGGTAGGCGGCAAGGATGATGGGCCGGTCGGTTCGGCACCGCGCGGATCGGATCAGGTCAACCAGATGTCGATATCGGGAGTGTGGGTCCCACACCTCTATGTACACTGCATCCACCGGCGTGTCTGCGCGCAGGAGTGCTACCGCGGGCCAGTTGTTGACGCAGTTGAACACCAGCGCCACATCTTCTCGCTCGGCCTGCAGGGCTGCCCGGGTCCGGTGCACCAGGGGCGGGACGTGTTCCTCAAGGCGCTCGAGCTGCCGCTGTCCGTCAGCTCCGCGTGCAGAGTACGCGCTCTTCGGGTAGCCGTAGGTGTCCATGTGGATACCGTCAAAGCCGATCCGAGACACCGCTTGCCGGTACTGTTCCACAATATGCGCCGACCACGGTGACTCGGGCGAGGTGTTCATAATCGCGAGAAAGCCGCCGAGTGACACCGGTTCGCCGGACTGGTCGTACAGTCCCCACTCCGGATGCTCTCGGTGAAACCCCCACCCGGCACCGTAGATCGCCCCGTATGCCAAAGCCGGCATTCCGTGCCGGTGACAGCAGTCGACCTTCCCGCGGACGGTCTCCGTGCTCACCTCTCTGCCCAGTGCGTCTTCGAAGACCTCCGTATCCGCGAGTAACCGGTGATGGCGGTACATCCAATCGTAGAACTGCACCATCACCACGTGGTATTTCGCAAGGTGCGCCGGAGTATCGGTGGAATCCGTCACCCCAAAGTCGCTCACAAAACCGTACCGGGGTGCCCTGCGCCAGGAGTCCACCACATCAAAGGCCGTACGGCCAACCGCGCGCCCGCCATCGTTCAGCTTCGCTCGTACCACCACGCCAAAGCCCGCCCACGCGCGGGCCGGAGCCGTCAATCGGATCAGCTGTCGGCGTTGTTCGGGGTCAACCGGGCACTCTATCCTCCAGGCCGCTGTGTCGGCCACAACCGCCTCCTCCTCGGTGATCGAAATTCGTACTGAGCGGATCCGGTCGGGATCCACATCAAGTGCGAGCTCGACCGCTTCGCCTGACCTGAACTGGCCCTTCAGCGGATAGCAATCGACCTGGAGCTCACTCACGATTTGACGCTACCTTCTGAAAGCCCACCCACCACGAAGTAGCGCTGGAAGGTAACGTAGAGCACGATCACCGGGATGAGCATCAGCAGGGCGGCGGCGAACACCAGACCCCACTCGGTGGCGTACTGGCCGTGCAGGCGCTGGACGAAGATGGGCATAGTCTGGACCGACGGGTTGGACCCAAGGATCACCTTTGCGGTGAAGAAGTCGTCCCAGGTGAACTGGAAGGTGAGGATCGCGAGCGTCGCCAGTCCTGGTGCCGCGAGCGGGAGAATGATGCGACCGAAGACCGTGAAATGGGTTCCGCCGTCCATCATGACCGACTCGGTCAATTCTCGCGGGATGGACTGGAAGAAGCCGCGGAGGAAGAAGGTGTGTCCGCAGATCGAGGTGCCCACGTAGAGGACAATCAATCCGGCGCGCGTCCCAATCAGTCCAAGTCCGCCGATGACCGCATACTGCGGGATGATGTTTAGGACCCCCGGTATCATGAGCGTGAAGAGGTACACCGCGAAGAGCACCTCCCTGCCGCGGAAACGGATGCGTGCGAATCCGTAGGCGGAGAGGCTTGAGACCGCCAGCCCAAGGACCACCGTCACCGCCGCGATGGTGAAGCTGTTGATCATGTGCAGCGGAATGCTCTGGCACTCGAACAGGTCGGTGTAGTTCTGCAGTGTCGGCTCCGTGGGCAGTACACGCGGTGGTGATGGAAGGACGAAGCTGAACTCCTCGAACGATATGGTGATCATGAACAGGAACGGGAAGGCGAATACCGCCAGGCCCACCAGGAGTAGTGACCACAGTGCAACTTGAACACCGGTTCGCTGCGTTGCTCGAGTGTTCAAAACGTGTGCTCCGGGGCGTGCAGCGCTCGTTTGAGAAGGATCGTCACCACAAAGATGCTGATCGCGGTCATCACCCCAATCGCCGCCCCTTCGCCAAAACGCGAGAGCTCAAAGATGCGCTGGTACATGAGGAACTGAAGGACACCGGTTCTGCCGCGCGGGTCTCCGTTGGTGAGGATGAGCACTTGCAAGAACACATTGAACGACCCAATGAGCGACTGGACAATCAAGAAGAACGTCGCCGGCTTGATGAGCGGAACGGTGAT